>DAOVKF010000007.1 GCA_030631915.1 Candidatus Omnitrophota bacterium | reverse complement strand
CAGCCCCTTAAACATGGCCTGCCCATCACATGTTTTGGACAGGTTTTTGATATTCAAGATATTATTCCCTGAATCGCGTTCCTGCTCAAAATTGATATACGGGTATTTTCTCGAAGACGGCTTTATATCCTCAAGCGTAAGCTTCTCCAGGCTTTTTTTACGGCTGGTGGCCTGCTTTGCCTTGGAGGCATTGGCGCTGAACCGCGCTATAAATTCCTGCAGTTCTTTGCGTTTGTTCATCGTCTTTTTGTTGGCCTTATCGCGCTGCTCGAGTATAAGCTGGCTTGACTGCATCCAGAAAGTATAATTTCCCGGATACAACTGTATCTTACCGTAATCTATATCCGCGATATGAGTGCACACTTTATCAAGAAAATGCCGGTCATGAGAAACAACAATAGCGGTATTCTGAAAATTGCTTAAAAACCCCTCAAGCCACACACAGGTCTCCACATCAAGATGGTTTGTAGGCTCATCCAGGAGGAGTATGTCGGGATCCCCGAAAAGCGCCTGGGCTAAAAGCACGCGGACTTTCTGCCACCCCTCCAGCTGTTTCATCTCCACATCAAGAAGTTCCGACCCGATATCCATATTGCTTACCAGTTTAGCCGCGTCGGATTCAGCGTTCCATCCGTCAAGTTCGGCAAACTCTCCCTCCAACTCAGAAACCAGCATCCCGTCCTTCTCGGAAAAATCCGATTTTCCGTAAATAATCTCTTTCTCCGTCATTATGTCATACAGCCGCTTATGCCCCATTATGACCGTATCTAGAACCGTATATTCATCAAAAGCGAACTGATCCTGCTGCAAGACCGATATCCTTTCCCCGGGAGTAACAGAAACCTCTCCGGCTGAGGTATCCATGCTCCCTGCAAGCAGCTTCAAAAATGTAGATTTCCCCGAGCCGTTTGCCCCGATTAAACCGTAGCAATTACCCTGAGAAAAAATAATATTAACCTTAGAGAATAGTTTGCGTTTGCCAAATTGCAACGATACGCCGTTAGCTGTTATCATACCCTTACGTTCCTTATATTTACTTGTACTCGCTATACCTTCTTGTCTTCGAAGACAAGAGCATACACAATTTTGGGCATTTTGTAAAGAAACAAGGATGCAGGCGTACGCGTAACGGGTGACGGGTCACCTCGATTAAGATGCTGGATCCTGAATACTGGATGCTAATTATTTGGCGCCTCTTGGAGTTGTCTATTGTTCTATGAGGCTTGATTTTACAGGGGTATAAACAAAAAACCCATTCCGTAATTGAAATAGGCTTTATGTGTATTCATATTGGTGGAGGTGCCGGGAGTATCGTATTTTCGTGCTCAAATCAGGTATTCCACCACGATTTCACCACGATCTGCACTCTTATTTTGTTCTATCCAGCATCTGTTTCTGGCCTGATTCTGTAGATATACCAAACACGCCTTTCAAAGCATCTTGGCAATCTTTGCAATGGGCTATATGGCTATCTATGGCTTTCTTCTTTTTACCTTTTATTCTTCCCTCCGTGTAGTCTATAAAAGTTTTTGGAGATGGGCAGGAACTTTTAGAAAACACCTTAGGCTCTATCTGGGTATTTTGGTATTTTCGGTAAATAGCATATATAAAGTAAATTAGTAATAAAAAGAGTATCAACCGTATCATTCTTTTACTGCCATCCTTTCTTCTTCTTTCTATACTTGATTTTCTTGTTTTAACCCTTCCTTTAGCTCTACTCGGGTTCGCGGCAAACATTCCGGAAAACGTTTTTGCAGAAATTCAAGGAGTTTTTCTCTTACTTCACAACGCAGATTCCATGCCGTTGGTGAATCCACTGAACTCATTAATGCGCGTATTTCTACTGTCTGCGCAGTGGCATTGGTAACCTGTAACACATTAACCTTTTTGTCCCAGTGCGGGCTCTCTTCAAGAATGCGTGTCAATTCAGAACGAAGCTCTTTCACTGGTACCGTATAGTCAGCATAAATAAAAACTGAGCCCAGAATATCCGCAGAAATCCGGGTCCAATTCTGAAAAGGCTTTTCGATAAAATATGATATGGGAACGACCAACCGCCTTAGATCCCATATTCGCACAATCACATAAGTAAGAGTGATCTCTTCGATCCAACCCCATTCATCCTCAACTATTACTACATCATCTATGCGTATAGGCTGAGCAAGTGCAATTTGTAATCCGGCTATAAAATTACCCAGCGTCTTTTGCGCTGCAAAGCCTAATATTACACCAATAATACCTGCCGACGCCAACAGACTTGTTCCGAGCTGGCGAACTTTTTCAAAAGTCATCAACACTAAAGCAACTGTTAGCACAACAATGATCACGTCGATAACATTTTCTATAACCCGGGTTTGTGTGTAGATACGACGTGCCTGTAAATTGTCTTTTGCTGTAATATCGTAATGGCTAAGAAAGGTCTCTCTGGCAGCATTAACAATACCAATTAAAAACCAGCCGATAGATACTATCAGCCAGGGACTTACTATGTGAGAAATAACATACTGAATATCTTCTGAAAAACGCAGCATAGGCGAAATAAACATAACACATACAGCAGGCAATAACGAAAATAACGCGCCCTTAATATGTTCAGGTTTTATTTTGAATTTATTTAATATGTTACTCTTTTGCCATCGTTTCAGTAAAAACATAGCTATCAAACAAATAACGATGCTTGCTACAAGAGCGGCAAGCAACATCCCTAGAGAAAAAATTATGTCATTTGATAACAGTTTATTTAGTTTTTCCATCATGATCATTCCTTTTATCTAGTAACTATCAAAAAAGAAATATACAATAGATACAAAATAACAAAAATCACGCCCACCCATCTGTCTAATACACGTTTCCGTCCGACAAACATAGCTAAAAACAAGAAAAAACTGGCTAAAATCATTAAGATCACGCTAAAATTTTCAGTTACATTAAAAGGTAAAGGTTTTATTACGGCACTGACACCTAAAACGAGAAAAATATTAAAGATATTTGAACCGACAATATTTCCAACTGCTAATTCAACTTTCCCCTTATACACAGCAACAACTGAAGTGGCTACTTCAGGAAGCGTAGTCCCTATTGCTACTATTGTTAAACCTATCAGAGTCTCGCTCATTCCGAATTTTAAAGCTATTTTCACAGCATTATCAACGATCAATTTACCGCCAAAACTCAAACCGATCAGTCCAACTATAACTAAAAATATGGCTTTACGAATATTAAATTGTTTCTCCGGGAGTTCCCCGGCTATACCTGTTTGTTTTGCTATGCTGAATGAATAACTCATAAAAATAATGAAGAATGCTAAAAACGTTAATCCATCTGATTTACTCAATTCAGAAAAAGTTTTTTTATCAATTAAATAATCATTCGCTAAAACCCCTAAAAGTAAAGCTGCTAAAAGACAAAAAGGGATCTCTTTCCATACTGTTCCTTTTCCGACTTTTAATGGTGCAATGATCGCGCATATCCCCAATACAAGCAAAATATTCGCAATATTACTGCCTAAAATATTACCTACCGCGATACCAGCATTTCCTTTAATACTGGAAACTATATTGACGAATAATTCCGGGGCTGAAGTGCCAAAAGCTACAATTGTCAAACCGATGACTAAATCGGAAACTTTTACTTTCCTCGCTATTGAAGAAGCTCCTTCAACGAGAAAATCCGCGCCCTTAACAAGCAAAATAAATCCGATGATCAGCAATAAGTAAATAAGCATTTTATGTATTAGTTATATCCGGACCGGTTCTAAAATGTTTAGATGCTTTATTGTACCAAATATAATAATAGCAGTCAAAATCATATATATATATACATGCTAACTACTTCTCTTTTTCTATGGTGGAGGTGCCGGGAGTCGATCAGATGGTGGAGTGTAAGTTGTTCTATCACCACTACTGATGACGATAAGTCTTTTGTTTGAAAAGTTTTAGATTCTTACAAGGTCTTACAATATTTTACAAGGTTTTCCCCTAAATTCACCTTGGATGGGCACCATTTGGGCACACGTCCCTAAGTTATACTTCCCTTAAAAGTGATCCGAAATGATCAGGGATCTTTGCCTTAAAGATCAGTTTCTCTTTTGTATGGGGATGTAATATTGTAATGGCCGCCGCATGAAGCGCGAGTCTTTTTTTACCCTTGTCTTTCTCCCCATACTTTCTATCTCCAACTACAGGACACCCTTTCTCTGAAAAATGTACCCGGATCTGATTTTTCTTACCTGTGATCAGATCTATTTCAAGAAGACTGTACTTTTTTGATTCTTTCATGACCTTATACCCGGTCATGGCTCGCACCCCTTTCGCCGGATCAGCAACGGAATACATTTTATGAGCACGGTTTTCCGCGAGATATGAAGTAATTACCCCCTCCTTCTCACGCAAAACACCATTCACTACGACACAGTACGTTTTCTTGAATCCATGCCACTCGTCCTGCAGGTATCGTTTGGCCTTTTCATTTTTAGCAAAAACGAGGACACCGGAAGTATCCCTATCCAGGCGATGCACAATAAATATTCGGTTTCTTGATTTCGAATTCCCTTTCCGAACGTAATCGGTCAGAAGATAATAAGCTGTGTTTTCCTTGACTTTAGCGGTGCTTATAGTTAAAAGACCACACATTTTATTCACAACCAGAATATCACGATCTTCATAGAGGATAGAAAGACCCCTGGGATGATATTTCCGTGGAGAACTCTTAAATTTTTCCAAACTTTCACGCATAGTGAACACATTTTATCATTGATTGATACATTTATAAATATTTATATGCGCCAAACGCTTTATACAAATTAGACATATAAAATTAGAATTAAGTTTCAAACATAACAACGCCGAGAGCGATCTATTCTCATCCCAAATAGACACATTTTAGGCACTAATGAACCTTCAATATAAACAAAAAGCCCCAAGGCGTTATTTTTTAACAACTTAGGGCTTATGATTTTATATGGTGGAGGTGCCGGGATTCGTAAGGCAGTAGAGAGCTAACTTATTCTAACCCAAGCATTTATGACGTAACTCCTTTGTTTATAAAAAATAATGGATTCCATATTTTCCACAACTTTATACAATTTTATACAAGATTTGCACCTTGGATGGGCACGTTTTGGGCACAAAACTACTCATAGCTCTAGCTCACTTTTTACCATCTGTTTCACCTTGCCTAAAATCGTTTCAACAAAATGTATATATTCTCTACATTCTTTGCTCGTCACTTCTATCCCCCCATCATATAGATCTGAATTTCTCTTCGATCTCATTAAGTTCCCTAGGGCACTAATCCCATCATCAGCAAGAAGATCTGCAAGTATTTCGATGATCTTAATATGATGTCCTCGTGTGCTTTTTGCTTTTCTTCCGTTAAAACTAATAAGTGTGATACCTGCTTTTAAAAGCGCCGTGTACGTGTAATTAAACTTCACATCTAAAAATTCATCTTTTTTTGCAATATCCAGATCGCGCAAGGCATTCTTAAGGTTTTTGTCAATCTGTTCTTTTGTGAATTTGAATTTTGCGAAATATTTATCATCAAACTTCATTAAATTATCTCAATGTTTTTTTCTTTAAAAACAGTTTCAATAAAAGAATCTTTTTTCTTTTTCCTATCTTCGAATTCCTTTCTGTCCATATTTACAACATTGATCTCCCTACCAGTCTCTTTCTGTAGCTTACTAATCTCTTTTTGCAAATCCATGATTTTATGAGTCCCTATCACTAAAAGATCTATATCACTATGTGCCTCCATTGCGTCTTTAGCATACGACCCGAACAGGTAAGCCTTTTCAATGCCTGTCATTTGCTTAAGCATACTCTTTAACTTGCTTTCGATGCCTATGGTCTTAAAAACTATTTTTCTATATTCTTCATACAACGGATATGAACGATTTATTGAATATATTTTTTGATTTCCTCTGCTCTCACTTACCATAATTCCCGCTTCTTCTAATTCCTTGAGCTTTTTAACAAGATTCCTTTTATCCAAATCTAGTTTCCGTGATATCTCATTCACAAAAAGACTCTCCCCGGGATTGAGGAAAAAATAATTCAAAAGTACTTTTGTTATATTTGATCTCATCGATATCATAACGTGTCTCCTTTTACACTGATAAGTGTAACATATTACATCTCACTAGTCAAGATTAAGCCTATTATCCTAAGATTCCTAGCTCAGTGGCGTAGCAGAAGAAATTTAGACCCATTTTGGTCACATTCTACTTTCCCTTAAAAGCAAAAAGCTCCAAACCGTTATACATTAACGACTTGGAGCTTCTGTTTATATATGGTGGAGGTGCCGGGATTCGAACCCGGGTCCATGGACCCTGACCATAGAGTATCTACATGCTTAGCTAACCTTTAGTCTTTTCCCGGAAAATCCGGTTAACAGGACCCTTTCCGGGAGCAACCTTCATGAATCAACCCCGGAGTCGGAAGATAAAACTCCGGGTGTCCCTGTTTATTGTAGTTCGATTAGTAGGCCAGGGCGCCCACTAATGAACTCGCCCCTGCATACTGAGGGACTAACGCGTCCTCAGCCAAGATCGACTCGGCTTCGGCTACTGGATCGTAGTTTGCGTTTATTGGTTTGCCAGGTTTTTAAACCCTTCGATAAACTCAGGGCTCCCTTTCGGGAAGAGGCCTCCTGACAACCTCTGCATGCTGCTCTTTGACCAAACGAACATGTCGAGACCTGTCACCCCCCATTTGGTTTTGTGCGCTCGTGATCCGTGTTCCGCATGTTTACGAGTCACGGCACACTGTCATTAACGCCTGTGGCGAAGCTCCCTGTCGATCTCCCGCTTCGCCTGCTGCTCTTTCAGAGCGGCGCGTTTGTCATAGAGGTTTTTACCGCGCGCAAGTGCCAGTTCCACTTTAGCGTGCCCTCTTTTAAAATATACCTTAAGCGGAATAAGCGCATATCCGCGCTGGCTTACTTTTACCGCAAGATGCCGTATCTCGGGTTTATGTAAAAGAAGTTTCCGCGGCCTTACCGGGTCCTGCTCTTCCCGGGAAAATTTGTAAGGGCTGACATGCATGTTGTACAGGAAGAGCTCTCCCCTTTCAAAACCTGCAAAACTGCCCTTTAAATTCGCGTTTCCCGCCCGTAAAGCCTTTACTTCGTTACCACAGAGCTGAAGTCCGGCTTCCCAGCCCTTCTCGACGCTAAAGTCTCTCAAGGCCTGGCGATTTGAAATGACCGTTTCACTACGCGCCACAATTCTACCTTTATTATAGCATAATGCCGTTAAGCGCACAATCCAAATTAGAAAATTGTATATCCCCGGGAACGCATGATTGACGCAAAGAACATTTTATAGTATAATTCCATCTGCTTATACTTGTCAAGATGTCATTATCCTCCTGAAAACGGTTTATCTGCGGGCGTGGCGAAACGGCAGACGCGTATGGTTCAGGTCCATATGGAGGCAACTCCTTGGGGGTTCAAATCCCTTCGCCCGCACCATAAAAAAATGAATCTCCACTCGTAGGTTCATGGTGAGCGAACGAAGTGAGTCGAACCATAAAAACCGTTGAAAAAATTTCGACGATCCATACCTGCCCGGGTAATCAGTAATAAGGTCGTTTGCCATGCTCCGTACAGGGAGCCCCCCCGCAAGTGTTGACTTTGACTCCCGCGCATGGTATATTTCAGGATGAACACAGGTGGATCATCAAACTTTGTCATAAGGAGGGAACATGAGAAAACTCGGCGATATCCTGGCGGTAGTGGGTGTATTGATATTCGTCTATACGGTCATCGGTAGATTCATAGGCGAAAAGACCGTTTTCGGTTTTTCAAGACTGCCTGTTGTGGGCGTTTTTCTGAAGGACGGGTTCTCTGCGTGCGGCATGCTTTCCGGAACAAGCTGCCTGCTCCTTATCGCGGTAATAATATTCCTGAAAACGAAAGATTGATCCCCTGTTCATTTTTAGAACGGGTAACAAAAAACCGCTGCTTAAAAGCAGCGGTTTTTTATTTACTATCGACTTATGGCAGAAAGCGCGCGCTCAGGCCGCGGCCTGCCTGTGCGAAACCAGCCGGACATCTCCGGGGTCAAGGCATGTTTTCCATCTCCCGTCCATGAGGGCTCCCAGCTCTTTCCGCGCGTTCCTGTGCCAGGGGAATTCTTCCAGAAATTCCCTGGAAGCCACTGCGGGATGAACGGCCAGTTCATTTACTCCCTGCCCCAGGTTCTCCATGATGAAACACAAAATATCATCGTCTATCCGGCCGGAATGGAAGTGCCCCCAGAAGGCGTTATTGTATTTCCGTCCCGAGCGGGAGATCCGCGCCCCGGCGGAGGCGGCAAGCCCGTTCAAGCCCGCGTATCGCATAAGGTCCTTTATTGAAAAACTTCGCGTGATCACGGACAGGTTCTCCCGGGGTATCCTTATGTAAGGTATGTTGAACTCCTCTGCCAGCTTTAACGTGACTTTAAAGACCCCGGGGAACACGTGGACATGTTCGTGACTGTCAAGATGGGTTATTGAAAGGCCCTGCTCCAGTATTTGCTCTATCTGCGCCTTCAATTCCCGATAAACCTGGTCCTGCCTGATGCCTCGCAGTAAATACCTTGATCCGAAACTTTTGTAATCCGGCAGGAATTTGCCGTTCCTGCCAAGAAGCGTGCCGACCCCTGCTCTATCCTCTGCGCAGGGCGGCAGGTTCCCGGTTAAGGTCAGATGAACGCCCACATCGGTTTTCCCTGTATTTCTAAGCATGCGCGCGGCCGGCTGAAAACACGCGCCCGGTGACATGATACTTACCCCGGTGATACTTCCAGCCCTGTAACATATCTCTACAGCCTGATTTATCTCCTCTGAGAGCCCGCAGTCATCGGCATTTATGATCAATGACTTCATCATCCCGCCGTAAATTTCAGTTTTATCATATCGCGGAACGTGGCCAGAATGATGGGGATCCCTGTAATATGAGATTTTCCTCCCTGCCGCTGGCAGAAAATAAGCGGATACTGCACGACTCTGGCGTTTTTGTTCCTTGCGTGCAGGAAAAGTTCCACGTCTATAAAGGGGCTGAGTGACCTGAAATTCAGATCTTTTACAAGTTCCTTTCTTACTATCTTATATCCTGAGTTTATGTCCTTTATGCCAAGATGGAACAGGGATTGAACCATCAGATTATATACGCCGGAAATGAATTTCCTCTTTACCGTGTCCCCTTTTTTCACCGTGCTGAACCCGGTGACTATATCAGCCTCGTGGATGAGAGCAAAGGACGCTCTGACGTCCTCGATGCTTACGGGCATATCCGAGTCCATGTACACTATCACGTCCCTGGACGCGCGCCGGAAACATTCCGCAAAAGCTCCGCCGAATTTAGTGTTGCTCTTCAGGCGGAAGAACTTTATGGTGTCATCGCGCTCCGCAAGCCCGTCCACAATGTCGCCGCAGCCGTCGGTGGAAGCGTCATCCACAATGACTATCTCATAATCATGCGTAAGTTCGCCGGCCAGGGATTTTATCTCTTTGACAGTGCGCCCGATGCCGGCCTTTTCGTTGAACATGGGCATTACGAATGATATGCTCAAAGGGACGTCCCTGTGTCTCCCGCGGGCAGGTTTTTCGTTAGTCTTCTCTTTCGACAGAATATTCATTACTGTAAGGTTTATTGGTGAAAAGCACGTATTTTCCGGAGCTGAAAACAGGTTCCAGATAAAGATCGGCCTTATCCTTTTTGACCTGATCAAAGTGTTTTTCCTGGACTATGCCCCATACCCTTTGTCTTCGGCGGATAAAATCGATCAGATCGGGATAAGGATGGATGTCCTCTATATCGACCCTGCCGGAATAAAAGGCGACCCCCCACCGGTGATCGTCCTCTGCCCCCACGGGATCCCCCGGCCCCGCCAGCTCCTTGAGCCTGGAAGCCAGCACCCTGCTGGATTCGCGCACCTCAATAACCGGCAATACCAGGCGGACCAGCGGCACGGACAGAAACACGACAGCCAGGACTATCGAAAAAAAGACGGGATACATCCTCCTTTTAAGGAAAAAAATAAACGACAGAAAAAGGCCGGTCACGAAAACCGCTTCGCATAATAACAGCGGTTTCACTGCCTGAACATACCTGGACTTTACGACAAAATAGACCGCGAACAGCCCCGCCAGAGTTGAAAAGAGAAAAACGTAATATGCGCCCCTGATAAAAATTTTCATCCCGCGGTATTTATCCGCGCCGCGGACGATCCTCTCCCAGAACCTGCCGGTAACGACCGCCATGACCGGAAAAAGAGGAAAAATATAGGTGACCAGTTTTGTCCTGGAGATCGAGAAAAAAATGAACACGGTCAGGAACCAGAGCGCGAGAAAAAGCTTATGCGAAGCCACGGGAGAGACGCACTCGTACCATTTGCACAAAACCCAGGCGCCGTACGGCAGGAAAGCGATCCACGGAAAAAACCCGCCTGTTATGACCGGGATATAAAAGAACGGCGATGAACCGATCCTGTGTTCCGGTTTTAAGAATCTTGTAATATTCTGAAACCCGAAAAACTCGCCAATAAACGCGTTCCCGTGGATCTTTGTCATCATAACATACCACGGCAAGCATACTGCCAGAAAAACGAGCATGCTCCATAGCACGGGGACGCGTCTCATCTCTTTCCATCTCCCGCCCGTGCTTATATAAAGCCCCGCGACAACGGCCGGGATAAATAACCCCACAGGGCCTTTTGTGAGCACCGCGAGACCGGCCATAACGGAAGCCAGTAAATAGTACGCTCTTTTCCCCCGCGTCCATGCCAGAACAAAGAACAAAAGGCAGAACAGGATGAACACGGTAAGGACCATGTCGGTAACACAGGCCCTGGCCAGAACGATATATTCCGCGCTGGTGGCCATTATCAATCCTGACAACAGGCCGCATAACGGCGAAAACATGACACGGCCCAGCAGATAGATGCCCACGACGCCCGCGAAGCCGAACACGACCGAAGGGAACCTTGCCGCGAATTCGCTGACACCGAAAACCTTATAGCTTGCCAGGACCAGCCAGTAATATAACACGGGTTTCTCGAATTGAGGTTCTCCGAATATTATCGGTGTCAGCCATTCATTGGACTCCGACATCTCCCCGGCTGTCTGGGCATAAAAAGTCTCATCAGGATCTGTCAGGGCCATGTCCCCCAGGCCGGCGAGGAACAAAAACATGCTCACAGCGAACAATATGG
The DNA here is from genome assembly GCA_030631915.1 of Candidatus Omnitrophota bacterium. Lineage (GTDB taxonomy): Bacteria > Omnitrophota > Gorgyraeia > Tantalellales > Tantalellaceae > DAOVKF01. The sequence continues at coordinate 11,596 of DAOVKF010000007.1, read as the reverse complement.
CCATATGCCGGCAGGTAAGCATCATGCCATGCTCCTGAGCCTTTTTACCATTTCCTCAAGGGGCGCATGACGCGGGATGACAGCCAGGTGGATAAGGGACAAAGCCGCAAAGAACGCGATCACCGCGCCTGTGGGACCGCCTGTAACGTACCCTATACAGATAAGCATAACCGTCAGTATTATAAGCAGTAAAGCCGTCTTTACCTGATCCATTCTTTCTCCGTTTTCGCAGTCATATAGTATACGAGCAAAATGATAAAGTCAATACGTTATTTAAAAGTAGTCTCGCCTTGACATAGCTCCAAAAACAGGATATACTTTTTCAAAGTGTTATTTTTTCCGGTATTAAACGTTATTGTGCAGGGCTATCCATATAAAGACCGAAAGTGAAAAGTCGGCTATGTTCAGAAGAAAAAAATCAAAGCAGTTCGGTGAGATCGCTGTAAAGAAAGGGCTTGTTTCGCAAAAAGACCTGCGTGAAGCTCTCAAGGCCCAGAAAGACTATCTTGAAAAACATAATTTACATAAAAAGATCGGAGCCATACTCAGCGAAAAGGGCATGCTTGCCCAGGACGACATCGAGATCCTCCTTGAGGAACAGAAAAAAGAGACCAGTCTTATGGCCTGGTTCTGCGCATTATTCAGCTTAAACCGCTGAGGATTCATTCTACCTTTCGCAAATAAGCGTTTTTTATATTTATACCGAATTCTTTCAGGATACCAAGGAAGGAGCAGAAAATGAGAAAGGTCATAGTTTTGCTGTTGGTCGGCCTGTTGGTCCTGGCGGCGCGCCCCGCGCTTTCCCATGCCGGCGCCTGGACGCTTGAACAGGGCAGGACCTGGATCGAAATATTCTCCAGGTATACGTATGCGAACGAATGTTTCGACCCGGACGGCAATAAAAGCCGCTGGAATAACGGCGCGTTTTCCGAGATCTGGGATGTCGAAGGCAAGGTCGAATACGGCGTGACCGATGATCTCAGCCTTTTGCTCGGCATACCCTATACCTGGAGCACATGGAAAGACGATTATATCCTCCATGGCGCGAACCAGGAACTAAAACATGAAGGCTTTAAGGAGCTCACTTTCGGCGGAAAATACCAGTTCTTTAAAAAGAAACCCGTTGTTGCCGCCGTGCAGGTCAAAGGGTTCATCTACCCGTATACTGACAGGAACAAGGAACCCGCTCTGAGCGGATATGGTAACGCCGTGGAGGTCCGCGGTATATTAAGTTCCTCTTTCGATGTTCTCGAACGCTTTTGTTACGTCTCAGCCGAGAGCGGGTACAAGCTCATGTCAAAAAGGTGGATCGGAGACAGTGACTGGGCCGATACGATCCCGGTATTCGCTGAAGCCGGGTTTTCACCCGTTGACTGGCTGATGCTTAAGGGCGAAATAGACTGTTCCATATCGCTCCCGGGAACGGGACGGATCAAGGATACCTATACATGGCGCGCAGGGCCCATTTTCAGCCTGATGGGAAGAGGCTTCAGCAGCGTCAGGAAGGGCACCACTGCTCCGCCTTCAGAGGAAACTTTCAGCCTGAACCTCGAGCTGCAATACGGCCAGACCTTTGCCGGCAGAGGGGATCCTGACATCCAGAGAGACCCCACATGGCCCAACAGCGACGACCGGATCAGCGCAGCTCACGAGTTCATCTTCAAGGTCCAGCTGCTATTCTGATCAGAAGCTGTGTTTTTTCACGAAATCAACGATATCGGCAAGTTTAGCTTCCGCTATGGAAATACAGGTATCCGCGCAGCCGTAATAAAGGCGAAGCCTCCCGTCCCTGACGACCGCCGAGCTTGGAAAGATAACATTGGGCACGTCCCCCACACGCTCATAAAGTTCCGTGGGGGCCAGCAGATAATCGCGTGTCCGGTAGAGCACCTTCCACGGTTTATCCAGGTCAAGTAAAGCGCCGCCCGCGTAATAGAGATAACCGTTGCAGCTTGTCCATACCCCGTGGTAAATAAGCAGCCAACCGTCTTCCGTCTCTACCGGAGCCGGTCCGGGGCCTATCTTAGTGGACTGCCAACCGCCGTTAACAGTGCCGAACACAGACCTATGGCACCCCCAGTGAACAAGATCCGGGCTGGTTGAATAGAATATATCCCCAAAGGGGGTATGCCCTCTGTCACTGGGGCGGTGAAGTATGGCGTATTTACCATTGATCCTGCGGGGGAACAGGACACAGTTCCTGTTGGACGGGGGCAGAGGATTTTCCATCTGGCTGAATGTCTTGAAGTCTTTAGTAACGGCCAACCCTATGCAGGGACCCTGCGGAGAATCTATACACCAGGTAAAATAATAGGTATCTTCTATTTTTGTGAGCCTGGGGTCATAGGTGCGGGCCTCTATCCCGATCTCCGGATCATCGCTCTCCATCTTTAACGGCTCGGCGTCGATCCGCCAGTCAATACCGTCCCTGCTCTTTCCCACATGCATCGTAAAACTCAGGTCTATTTCATCAACACGGAATATGCCGACATACCCGTCCTCAAAGGGAAGAACGGCGCTGTTGTGTATACTGTTCGCGCGCGGCACCGCTTCAGCCGTTATAATGGGGTTATGTTCATAACGCTTGAAGACCGTTTCATTCGCCATCGCCTTATCACCACCTGTCTATGAGCTGTTTCAGGTTCCCGGCCCCCTGGTGAACCCCGCGCCTTGCTCCTATTTTCCGGCTTTTTTCAGTTTTTTCCGCATTTCCGCGGCCGCCTTCCCGAGTTCTGTCCCAGCGTCCGCGTTTTTTAACACTACCATCTGTACGGCGTGATTCACGAATCTTGTGCCGGCATCCCAGCCCAGGACCGGGGGCGGTCCCTTGGCGTCTCTTGCCTGTTCTTCAAGGACCTTTTTGAACTTTCTGCCCATGGTCAATTTTTTCCATGTATCCATGTTCGGCGGCAGGTAAGAATCCTCTGTTTCGAGAGAAGCTTCATACAGTCTGACCTGGATCTCCGGCCGGGAAAGGAACTTGATGAACTCGAACGCCTTCTCTTTCATGGAAGATCTCGCAAAAACCCCCATTATTCTGCCTCCGATAAACGCGGTCCGCCGGCCCGAGGGACCCGCAGGAAGCATGGCTATGCCCCACTTGTCTTTTATCTCCGGTGCGCCCAGGGTCAGACTGATTATCTTCCAGTTACCGGATATAGCCAGCGGATAATCTCCCGTGCGCATTCCCTGTTCAAGAGGGACAGCGGTCTTCGGCACCCCGCTTTTGTATAACAGGGCGAGGAAATCCAGCGCCCGGGCCGCCTCGGGGCTGTCAAGCGTGACTTCGGTATATTCTTTATTGAAAAAGTCCCCGCCCGCCTGCCACAGAAAAGGCGCAAAGCCTATCCACTGCAGCGAGCCCCAGTCCAGCACCATTCCTTTATCCCGCGCTTTCAGGTCCAGCAGCGTAGCCTCCAATTCTTCCCATGTCGCGGGGGGATCCGGGATAATATCCGTCCGGTAGTACATTACATGTATCGACATGTCCAGGGGTATCCCGAATACCTTGTCCCCGAGTTTCGTGGATTCCGCTATGCCTGGAAAAGTCTTCTCTTCCAGTTCAGCGACACCCCCGGGGAATTCCGCCCTCAAGTCCAGCAGGGCGCCCAATTCGCCGAATTCCATCCCCCATGTCAAACCCATCGTGCCTATATCCGGCGTGACCTCGCCGGCGATCGATGTAAGGTACTTGCTGTGAGCGTTTCCCCAGGAGATCGCCTGGCATTCGACACTGACACCGGTTTCTTCCCTGAATCCTTCGCTTAACTCCATTATGGTCCTGGCCTGAGCTTCGGAACCGACCAGCCACATGACCAGCCTGTCCTTTTTAACCGGGGCGCAGCAGCCAGCGCATGATAACGCGTAAACGGCGATCAGCAAAACCGCCGATATCTTCTTGATCATACTTATCCAACCTCCTTACACGGGAGCGGAATAGTCCGCTTATCAGCAACAGGGGAATATCAGACCCTGGAAAAAAAGTCCTGCGTGACCAGGGCGGCAGCTCCTACGGCCACAGCGTCCTCTCCTAAACTGGCGGGAAGTATTTTTACGATCTTTACGGATTCCTCGTAGGCCCATCTGCGCACAGACCGCCTTATCGCGGTAAAAAAGATGTCCCCCGCCGTTTCTATCCCCCTGCCTATTATTACAACTTCCGGATTGAAAAGATTGATCAAAAACGCGATCTTGGCGCCGATATATTCTCCCGCGTCATCCACCATCTTTTTAGCGACCTCGTCTCCCTTGTCCGCGGCCTCTTTTATCGTATCGAAATCAATGTTCTCCGGATCGCCCCCGGCCAGTTCCATAAGCCGTAAACCCTCGCCCGGATGTTCGGCGAGATACGCACGGGCCCTGGCAGGCATGCCCAGGTCCAGTCCCCTCGAGCGCAGGCAGCAGCCATACCCATAACCGGCCCAGCATTTATCCGGCGAGGATTCTTCCGTATCGGACCGGGGCGGGTTGATGTTCAGCTCTCCGGCGCTTTTGGTGGCGCCGTAATAAAGCTCACCCCTCATGACAAGCCCGCAACTCGAATCAGAACACATGAAAATAAGGTTTTCCGCGCCGCTGATCGCGCCAATGCCCGACCATTTTTCGCCGAACGCCGCAAGCGTCGCGTCATGCTCGAGCATCGCCGGAGCGCCGAACCTGGTTTCAAGCTGATCCAGAAGTCCGGTATAACTTACTATATTCTCTTCCTCGACCGCATATCTCACTATGCTCCTGTATCTGTCGATGACCCCCCACATTCCCACTCCGATACCCTTTATAGCTGAAGACGGAACGCCTGATCTTTCTATCAGCCGGCCGGCCGTATCCAGGACCCTGTCCGTCAATTTCTCGAACGATTCCCTCTCTTTTTTTACAGTCTCTTTCGCCACGATCTTTCCGGTCACATCCAGGAGGACCGCGACTATGGAAGCGCCTATCGCAAGATGGGGGGCTCCGAGATCTATCCCCAGACTGTAACAGTATTCGGGGTTGAGTTTCAAAAGCTCCGGCCTCCTCCCGCCCGAGGAAATATCCAGACCTGTTTCAATGACGAGTCCCTCTTTCACGTATTTGCTCACATAATTTGAGACCGTGACAATGTTAAGGTCCGTTAACCTCGAGATCTCAGCGCGGGACGCTTCGCCGCTTCTGCGGATGGCATCAAGAATACTGAGATTTCTCCGCCTCTTCTCGGATAATCTTGTTTCCTTGTCCAGAAAATCTTTCATCATCATCCCCCTCGCTTTTTAAATTCAGTTTCGTATCCGCTACTCATTTATCGAATTTGGTTTTTGCGGGAACCGGCTTCGCGTACCATTCCTTTACAACCTGTTCAGCCGGTTTGTTCTGAAAAGTAAATCCACGGTTGTGCCGACCTCCCATATTAGGGTTTGTTCCCCAGTACCACCAGTACTGACCGTAAAACCATTTTTTCTCAAAGAAGACCTCCTGCAGGACCCTGTAAAAATCGGCCTGCAGTTTCAGGTTCACTTCTCTTCTCGGCGCGTGTTCCCAGGGGCGGATAGCCGCGCCGTCGCAGGCATTACAACCGATCTCGGGAAAAATTATCGGTTTTTTTATTTTTCCCTGGAAATCCTCCATCTCCCTGACCCATTTCTGCCATCCCTGCCTTAATTCCTCGCGTGAAGGCTTCAATTTTTCCGTTAACGGAAAATACGCGTTTATCCCCACATAATCCAGCATATCCCAAAAACGGATATCCATGTATCGATCCCAGTGGGCGGCATAGGTCAACAGCCCGTCGTATTCACCCCTGATCTTCTCTATCAGGTCTCTCCATAAATATCCTTTTGTGGTCGCCGTGGTGGAAAGTTCCGTGCCGATACAGACCATCTCGACTTTTTCCTCCCGCGCCATTTCAACGTAATGCATTATGAATGCCGTGTAGCGTTCAAACCATGCCTTCCACTCCTCCTCCTTCAGGCAACCTATCTCGCCTCTCCAGCTTCCGCCGGATTTGTCCAGGATATCCAGATGCGGTTTCAACATGACTTTCAAGCCGAGTTCATGCGCCTTCTGTATGGCGTGTGTAACGGCCTCGTCAGAAGGGGTTATCTCCAGCTTCCTGATATCGCCGCTCCAGCAGTTCGTCTGGTACCAGATCACCAGAATACCCACCCAGTCCGCCCCGGTTTTGCTCAGAATTTCCAGCGAACTGTCAGATCCGGGCGTGAGATATCCCTTTTCGGACCATGAAACATATCCTATGCCTTTTTGGAATTGCAAGGATGTCTCTTCCGCGTTCCTGTTCCCGAGTATCCCGGCGACAAAAAGACCGGCAACAACAAGCACTGCGACACCCACGACTATTATTACGCCTATCTTTACGCGATCCATGTTCTGACCTTCCTTTGTCCTGAAGTCATAAAAACCACCTTACCGGTGGCCGGCGTTCGCCTATTTCCCGACTCTTATATTGTCTATATATACAGGCCCGGAATACCTGGGTTTCCTGTTTGACTCGATCCTCAAGGCTATCTTTCTGACGTCTTCCGCGAATTTTTCGTCAGGGACGACCCTTTTCCAGTCATAGCTTCCAGGTTCAATGCTCGCGGTGAGCGTCACCCATTCTCCGGGAATAAGAGGCACACTTCTGCTCATTTCAACCCATTTCCAGTTGTTCCCGACAGTAAGGATAAACTTGGCTTTAAGGCCGAGAGGGACGTCCCCGGGAATATAAATGTCACCGCTTATGACCCGGTAGGAACTGAGATTCAGATATTGCTGTATTTCCACAAGCCCGGCAGACCACATATTCCCCGGAAAATCCACGACCGTTCTCATGCTGTGAGCGCCGCTGGAAGCCACATCCGGGGAGATCATCACCTCCCTGGCCACATAATCATTTTTCCCTTCCGCCCAGATCGGGACTTCCCAGCCATCGAGATCTGTTTCGAAATCGTAAAACGTCCTCTCCTCGGTTATCGGCTCCCGGGACGGTGAAGGCACCGTGGACGGCCCTTCCTCTGTTGACGGGATTTTTGTGCCGGTATCCGGTTCCCCCCTGCCGCATCCGGCGAGAAAAAGAACCGAAAAACAGGAGGCGAAAATCACGCACCACGCCGCTAAACCAGACCGCGAATTCATCATTTTTATTTTCCTTCCTTTTTTTTGCTTGTATGGTTTTTTTGAAGATACAGATCTAACATCCATGGGACAGACCTCCGTCCATACCCTCTCCCATCCGGGAGAGGATACGGACGAAAGAGGCCCTCTCTGCCATAGATCCGAATCCCCGCCAGAAATTACTCTATAACTCTCACATTGTCGATATACACGGGGCCGGAATATGCCGGCTTCCCGTTCGACGCGATCCGTATATCTATCTTCCTCACATCCTGGCGAAAAGAATCATCCACCTGGATCCTTCTCCAATCTATGCTTCCGGGCGTTAAGTCGCCACTTAACGTCACCCATTCGCCCGGAACAAGAGTGAAGGACTTGCTCATTTCAGCCCATTTCCACGTATCACCGACAGTAAGTATCAGTTTCGCTTTTAGACCATGCGGCGCGTCCTCCGGAAGATATACATCCACTGCTATCGCGCTGTAATCGGTCCAGTCGTAATACTGCATTATCTCGATAATGCCACCCATCCATCTGTCACCGGGAAATTCCAGGGTCAGTTCCATGCTCTGTTTTCCGGTTTTCGCGAACTTGTCAGAAAGACCCAGATCTTTCTGGCCATGATCGGGTTTCTCATAGGCCCAGTCCGGGATCTCCCACCCCTGCAAACCGTCCTCAAAATCAAAAAGGACTTCGGCCGCGTGTCCCTGGCTGACCGGCGCTACGAAAAACAAACCGACCAGAGCGAGTATAAATAGTACCTTCTTCATCTGTGACCTCCTTCTTTAGGTTTTTTTAAGCCGTTCGATCCATTCCCTGACGACTTTCTCCGCTTTCTTGTTATCGATCGTGAACCCCAGCGGGCTCCATCTCTCCTGCGGCATATACTGCCACAGATAATTCCCGTTGAACCACGGTCTCTTGCTGAATACCTCGAACATCGCCTCAAGGCAATCCGCCTGCTCCTGCTGGTCTTCCCGGTTCGATATAGCGGCCCACGGCTGTCTGTTCGTGCCATCCGCGGAAGTGTATCCCGCCTCGGTAAACACGACGCCTTTATCCTCAAACCCGTTTTCCTTGACCCACTCCTCTATCTCATCCGCCCTTTTCTCCCATGCCGCCACCAGCTCTTCCACGGAAGGATCGTCCTTCTCTGTAAGCGGGAAATACGCGTCGATACCCATATAATCCATTTCGTCCGCGAAAGGGACTTCATTATACTCTGTCCAGTTCGCTGAATAGGTAATGACGCCCTTGAATATATCACGCACCCGGGCTATTATTCCCTTCCATCTGTGCGTCCAGGCGTCAAACGTTGTCGCTTCAAGTTCCGTCCCCACGGAGAATATCTCAACATTGTTTTTCTGCGCCAGAGCGGCATACCGCAGCACCATCTCCTCATATGAATCAAACCATTTTTCTGAGGGGCGTATATCCACCCGCGCCTCATCCGTTCTCGGATCGACATGAAGTTTTAACATGACCCTCAGCCCGAGCTTGTGGCAGGTCTCTATGGCGTGTTCCAGGGCTTCTTCCGTGGGAGTATCTCCCCCGGGTGCGTCATTGGTAAAAATAATTTCCGAATCAAGGGTATCCTGATAAGCCGGGACCATCACCGATACCGTATCGAACCCCATCTCTTTCAGCCGGACAAGCGTAAAATCCGATGCCGGCAGCAACATCTCTTCCGCTGTCCACGAAGTATATACAACGCCCTGCTGGAAAGGGTTTTTACTCAGTGGAACGATCGGTGAGGACAATTCTTCTATTAACTCATCAGCCTCTTTTCTTTTAGCATCAACCTCTCCCTTGGCAAGATATTCTTTTTTCGGAGCAGTCGAATGGGGATTGAGGGTTCGGGGGCCGAATATCTCGACCTCCCATATTGAAATACCCCATTTGTCCTCTATCTTTTCCGTGCCCAGGATCTTTACATACCGGCACCTGACCGCAGGGAAAACCGCTTCCTGTGTTCCGCCCCGGCCGTTTTCTTCCCGGTAAACCTCCTGCCATGTCCGCATGTCCGTGGAAACAAGTATCTGATATTCAGTGGCATAGGCCCTCTCCCATCGTATTATAACGTTGTTAACGATGCTTTCGGCGCCAAGATCAAAATATATCCACTGCCCCCCCTCCTCATAATTACTTGACCATCTTGTCAGCAAGTCCCCGTCGACAGTGGCCATGGCGTTCGGCTCCGGCGCCCAATCAGGGGTCTGGTCAAAGCTCGAAGCTTTCGCGTCAGTGGCCGGGATATAATAAAGCGGGTCATCCGGCAGAACTTCCACATGCTCCAGCAACGCTATCGCCTTGCCTTTTGAACCCGCGGACTCCTCTTCAGGGGCGGGGATCCCCTCTTTTTTAGCGCATCCGGAAACCAGCAGATACGCCGAAATGAATATTACCGCGAAAGTTATGTGTTTTTTCATTTTTCCTTTTTCTTCCTTCCCTTATTTCGGTTCAGGATCCGTGTCCTACCCTTTCAACCCGGTGAGAGCTATCCCTTTTATTATATATTTCTGGAATATCAGATACACGGCGAGCATCGGGAGCGTGGCGACAACCGCTCCGGCCATCACCATGGCGTAATTAGCTCCGAATTGGCCGGTCAATACCGCCAGCCCCAGGGGCAGCGTCCTCATGCTGCTCGTATGGATGATCACCAGTGGCCATACAAAATTATTCCATTGCTGCAAAAACGTAAATATCGCCAGCGTGGCCAGGACCGGCTTTATCAGGGGTAATATGACCAGCCAGTATATTCTGAATTCGCTGCACCCGTCGATCCTGGCGGCGTCAATAAGATCATCCGGTATGCTGTAAATGAACTGACGGTTAAGGAAAATACCGAACGCGCACCACGCCATGGACGGGATGATAAGGCCCCTGTAAGTGTTCAACCACCCCAGATTCTTCACGATAACGAATCCCGGGATAATATTCACCTGCCATGGCACCATAAGTGAGGCCAGAAATATAAAAAATATCTTGTCCCTCCCCCAGAACTGGTGTTTCGCGAACGCGTAACCGGCAAGGGATGTCGCGAGAACATTGAATAATGATATGCACCCGGCCACAAAAAGACTGTTGAAAAGATACCGGAACATGGGGACCATGCGGAAAAGGTCTTTATACGGCTCGATCGTGGGGTTCTCTACGATAAAACTCGGCGGAAAGGACTGTATCTCTTCAAGCGGTTTAATGGATGTCACGAACATCCATACATAAGGCACGGCCATTGTGACCGCGCCCGCGACAAGGAACACATAGATAAATGTCCTTATGGTGAACGAATCTTTTCTTATACCGACCTCATGAACTGGCATCTCTCTTTTGTCTCCCTGCTTTCCCTACCTCATAACCGGTTACCTGAAGTAGTTACCTCAATAATCTATACTGGACTCCCGCATAAAGCTTTTATTGACCATGGTCAGGATAAACACACAGAAAGCGATGATATACGCCAGAGCCGAAGCATACCCCATCTGGAACTGCTGAAATCCCTTATCATAAAGGTACGCTACTATGGTCAGCGCACAGTTCAAAACACCGCCGATACCTCCCTGCCCTCCGGTCATGATATATACCTGCTCAAACACCTGGAAGCTGAAAATAAAGCTCATCATTGATACAAACACCAGTGTGGGTTTCAGGAGCGGTAACGTTATATAGAAGAATTTTTTCCAGAAACCCGCTCCGTCTATCTCGGCAGCCTCGTACATGGTATGAGGTATGGTCTGGAGGCCCGCGAGAAAAATGATCATGTTATAGCCTATTCCGGACCATACCGACATTATCATTATGGACGGCAGGGTCCAGACAGGGCTGGCCAGCCAGTCAATAGGCTGTCCGCCCAGTTTCATGATAACAAAGTTCAACAGACCGTATTTCTCGCCGGCATAAAGCCATTTCCATATCACCGACACCGCGATAATAGCGGTAACCGTGGGAAGAAAAAACAGGGATTTGAAAAAGTTTTTAAACTTGATCTTCTGGTCAATAGCCACGGCGAGTAAAAGCGACATACAGATACCCACGGGAACGACCCCCAGGACATAGACTACCGTATTCCTCATGGCTTTCCAGAACAAGGGATCGTTGAAAAGAATGGCCTTATAATTTCTCAACCCCACAAATTTAGGGGGATGGATAACATCATATTCAGTAAAGGAAAGAAATAACGATGCGATTAACGGAACAAGCTGAAAGACAAAAAACAATATGGCTGGAAGCGCTATGAAAAGATAGGACACCTTTTGCCTGTTTAACTTTTCCCAGAATGATTCGTGTTCCATAAAGCTTTTTAATTATTTTTGATAAGCGTTGACTCATCCAACCCAAAATAGGGATAGTCTTATTTTACACAAATCCGTCTGTTCTGTCAAAAAAAATCTGATAAAAGTAGTGTCAAGAATTATGGGCACTTTGATATTCAGGTTCTTTGATCTCTTCCCCCATGGGGGAAGACGGCGTCCCTTTTGGTTGCTTTACACTGTCTACGTACTGAATT
>DAOVKF010000050.1 GCA_030631915.1 Candidatus Omnitrophota bacterium | reverse complement strand
GATACGTCCCGAGCGGGGCAGCGGTCGCGAATTTTACGGTTGCCGTCAACCGTGTTTACAAGGACAAGACAGGGGCGAAAAAAGAGGACGTTTCGTTCATTCGGGTCGTTATCTGGGGAAAGATAGCCGAAGTCTGCGGCGAATACCTTGCAAAGGGCAGGCCGGTTCTGGTAGAAGGCCGGTTGCAGTCGCGTGCCTGGGAAGGTCAGGACGGTCAGAAAAAAAGCGCACTGGAGGTTATTGCCGATAATGTCCAGTTTCTCGGTTCGCGGAATAAAAGAGAAGATGAAGGCCCCGGTGTCAGTAACGGTCGGGGAAGCGTCGGGAGCGTGGACCTCGAGGCGGATATCGGGAGCGGTAACGACGTAACGGGCGTGGATTCAGAAAAGGAGATCCCTTTTTAAACGAACAGGTGAAAACAAACATGATAAAGAGACAACAAAAGACAAGAAGGGTATACAGAAAAAGGCCCTGTCGTTTATGCAAAGACAGGCTCGATTCGGTGGAATACAAGAACGTCGAGTTTCTGAAGAATTTTATTTCTGACAGGGGCAGGATAATACCTACACGGATCTCAGGCAATTGCGCCAGACATCAGCGGATGATCGCCAACCGGGTGAAGAGGGCGAGAATAGCGGGACTTCTGCCTTTTGTCAAGGCGAAACAGGGAGCGCAGCGTGAACGTAATTCTTATTCAAGACGTTGACAAGCTGGGTTCGGCGGGGGAAAAGCTGGAGGTCAAAGACGGCTACGCGAGGAACTGCCTTATCCCGCAGAAGCTGGCCGTGGAGGCCACTCGCGGTGCTTTGCGCATTCTGGAGAACGCGAGAAAACATAAAGAGCAAAAATCGCGGAAACTAAAGAAAGAATGTGAGCAGCTTGCCGAAAAATTGAAAAAGATCTCGGCTACGGTCAGCGTGGAAGCGGGCGATGAGGACAAACTTTTCGGGTCTGTTACGTCTGAGATGATCGCTGAAAGCCTTTCTTCCGAAGGCATTGAGATCGATAAAAGGAAGATCGTCCTGGAAGAACCGATAAAAGCGCTGGGTGTTTACAACGTCGACATCAAACTGCATCCGGAAGTCAAAGCGCAGGTACGGATATGGGTCGTGAAGGAATAGCGGCTTGTCCTGTCTAAATCCTGCATATTAGCTCTTGCACATAAAGATGACTCTTGGAAATCTTATCGAAAAAGTACCTCCGCAGAACACTGAAGCGGAAGGCGCTGTCCTGGCGTCTATGCTGCTTGACCGGGAGGCGATCGGCAAGTCCATAGAGCTTCTGGATGAGAGTTTCTTCTATTCCGAATCCAACCGAAAGATATTTCAGTCGATCGTCAAACTTTACGATGGCAACGAAGGGGTCGACATTGTCACCCTTATCGAGGAGCTTAAAAAAAGGGACATGCTTGAAGATGTCGGGGGCCCCGCTTATATCACCGAAATGGCCAACGGCGTGCCGACTGCGGCCAATATCGAGCATTACGCGAAGATCGTGCGCGAGAAATACCTGCTGCGCAGCCTTATCAATACCGCCACACGGATCGTTTCCGAAAGTTATGAACCTTCCGGCGAGGTCGACGAGCTTCTGGACAGGGCCGAGAAACTGATCTTTGATATCACTTCCAACAAGGAACGGGAAATACGCGCGACATTGATGAAGGACATAGTGAAGGAGAGCATAGAGACGATCGACCGGTCCTATCAGCGGAAGGAGAACATTACCGGTATTCCGACCGGATTCCACGAGCTGGACATCATGACCGCGGGGTTCCAGAAATCGGATTTTATAGTTCTGGCGGGGCGCCCTTCCATGGGAAAAAGCGCGCTGGCGGTTACCATACTTGAGCATGCGGGTGTCATTGAGGGCGTGCCGTGCGCTTTTTTCAGTCTGGAGATGTCCAAAGAGCAGCTGGTGCAGAGGATGCTTTGTTCCCTGGCCCGTGTCAACGCTCATAACGTGAGAACGGGATTTTTCGCGCAGACGGACTGGCCGAAACTCATGGAAGCCGCGCAGAAACTTTCCGAATCCCCGGTCATCATAGACGATAGTCCGGCTATCTCGGTATTGGAATTGAGGGCCAGGGCCAGGAGGCTGAAAGCCAGGTATGATATCAAGCTCATGGGAGTAGACTATCTGCAGCTCATGAGAGGCAATTCCAGGTCCGAAAACAGGCAGCAGGAGATATCCGAAATATCCCGTTCCATTAAAGCTCTCGCGCGCGAACTGGATATACCCATAATAGGCATAAGCCAGCTTTCCAGGGCGGTGGAGCAGAGGGCGGATCACAGGCCCATGCTTTCCGATCTCAGAGAATCGGGCGCGATAGAACAGGACGCGGATCTTGTGATACTTCTTCTCAGGGAAGAGTATTACAACCCCACGGAGGAGAACAAGGGCATGGCCGAGGTCATAGTGGCGAAACAGAGGAACGGGCCGGTGGGCACCATTAAGCTGGCGTTTTTGTCTGAATACACGAGGTTCAGCAATCTTTCCAGAGTGGAAGAAGAAGGAGGTTTTTAATGAGGAACGGACGGTCCCGCATTATCCCCTTTTTACTTGTTTTCTGCATGGTGTTTTTCGCCTTTTTCACCCGGGCCCAGGGGGAGACTCCCGGGAGCCGGCGTATAATGGATATCCGGGTAAAGGGCAATTACGCTGTGAGCACGGCCACGGTCCTTAACAAGCTCAAGATAAAACCCGGTGATATATTCGAGGAGTCGATCCTTGACAAGGAGCTGAAGAGGCTGTATGCGATGGGATATTTCAGCGACGTGTTCATCGAGACAGAGGAGAGCGCCGCCGGAGTGGTCGTGATATTTGCCGTTATCGAAAAGCCGGTCATTACGGCTGTTGAGTTTCACGGGAACGCGCGTATGAAAAGCGCGCGCCTGCAGAAGACAGTGAGCGTTAAAGAGGGCGACCTTGTTGACTTTAACCGGCTTTCGCAGGACGTTTCCGAGATCAGCGCCTTTTATACGGAGGAAGGGTATTACCGGGTCAGTGTGGATTATCAGATCGAGCCGGATGAGACAGGCAGGAAAGCCGCGGTGGTGTTCGTGATAGATGAAGGTCACCCCCTGCGAGTGAAGTCCATTGAGGTGGAGGGTAACGACAACGTCCCGGACAATAAGATAAAAAAACTCATGTCCATCAGGCCGGCGTGGTGGTTCATACAAAAAGGCGCCTTTGACGAGGGAAAATTTCAGGCCGATCTTTCCAGGATAGCGACCTATTATCGGAGCAAGGGATATCTGGACGCGCGGGTTTCCAGCAGGGAGGAATATTCGGACGACGGTCAGGATATGAATATAACGGTCGTGATCGATGAAGGCAAAAAATATATGGTGGGGGACATTGCCGTGCGCGGGGAGCTGGCGTTTCCCGAGAAGGCTGTCCGGGAACTGATCCTGATGAAGAGCGGGGACTCCTTTGACTATGAGATGATGAAGGCGGATGTGGAGGACGTGCGGATGTTTTACTATGACAGGGGCTACATGAACGTCGAGGTCGATCTCCAGCACAGGTATAATCCGGGTACGGACAGCATGGATCTGACGTATGACATCCTGTCTCATGACGAGATCAATGTGGGAAAGATAAACATTATCGGCAATACCAAGACCAGGGACAAGGTCGTGCGCCGGCAAATAAGGGTTTACCCCGGCGAGAAATATGACGGAAAGAAGCTGAAACGGAGCAAGGAAAGGATATACAACCTGGGTTATTTCGAGGACGTGTATTTTGAGACCGTGCCGACCGGACAAAAGGACGTAAAAGACCTCAACGTAACGGTAAAAGAGACCAAAACAGGGGAGTTCTCATTCGGCGGCGGATACAGCTCCGTGGACTCTTTTATAGGCTTTGTCCAGGTGCAGCAGAAGAATTTTGACATCCTGGATTTTCCCACCTTTACCGGCGCCGGACAGAATCTTACTATCAGGGCTGAGCTCGGCAGCGCGAGGACGAATTATTTCCTGAGCTGGACAGATCCGTGGATATTCGATTATCCGCTTCTTTTCGGGTTTGATGTGTACCGTGAGGAGCATAACCGGTACGGCCGGTCAGGTTATGGATACGATGAAAGGCGTACCGGAGGCAGCCTCAGGCTCGGGAAAGAACTCACGGAATATCTGAATACCGGTCTTATCTATAACCTGGAAGAAGTGAGGATCTCGCAGATCCCGGACAACGCTACTGACGCGCTCCGCAGGGAAGTGGGGGAGAACGTGGTAAGCCGGTTGACGTGGAACCTGGATTACGACAAGCGGGATAACCGGTATTCACCGTCAAAGGGATATTTTGCCGGGCTTTCACTCCAGAACGCGGGAGGATTTCTCGGCGGTGACAGGGATTTTGTCAAGGGATGGGTCCACGCGAGTTATTACCACAGCATCATCAAGAAAGTCGTTCTGGAGGTAAAAGGCGCGGTGGGCCTGTCCGAACCCTATGGGGATACGGACGAGATCCCGATCTATGAAAGATTTTTTTCCGGAGGCGGTTCAACGATAAGGGGATATGAAGAGAGAGCCGTGGGGCCGAGAGACCCGGGGTCCAATGACGCGCTTGGCGGTGAGGCTCTTGTCCTGGGCAATGTCGAGATAACGTTCCCCCTGTTTGCGAACATGATAAAGGGAGCGGTCTTTTATGATGTCGGGAACGTGTGGGCGGAATCAAAGGACCTGTTCCAGTCCGGGTATAAACATGGAACGGGTATCGGCGTAAGGGTCAAGACGCCGATAGGGCCGGTAAAACTGGATTACGGATATCCTCTCAGCGATAACTATGACGATAAGAAGGAAGGGCAGTTTTATTTCAGCGTAAGCCACGGCTTCTAGGCGGAGGTTACAGCAGTGGTTAAGGGTCAAGTAGCAATGGGCAGGCAGCAAGGGAAGGCCTGGGAAGGGAAAGCGGCTGTGCAGTCTGCCGGATGTTCACGTTTGTGAACGAGAGAAACAATAAAGGACGTAACAAAGGAGAAGGCAATGAAGAGGACGATCGGAAGGGTTTTTGCGGGTTGTGCGACGGTTTTTTTAGGACTGGTTTTTGTCGCGTCTTCGGCGTTTGCCGCGAAGGACATGAAGATAGGGCATGTGGACCTCAGGCGCGCTTTTTACGAATATGAGAAAAGCAAGACCTATGATAAGGAACTGAGTGATATCACGACCAAGCGCGGCAATGAAAGGACCAAGTTAGTGGATGAGATCAAAAAACTGAGTGATGAAGCCGAACTTTTAAGTGACGATGCCAAGGCGGGAAAGCAGAAGGGAATAGACGCCAAGATAGGAATGTTGAACGAGTTTGACAGAAATACCAGGCAGGAACTTTTAAGCAGGAAAAACGACATGTTCCGTGAGGTGATCGACGACATCCAGAAGATCGTCGTAAATATAGGGAAGAAGGAAAAATACGATTATATACTTGATTCCCGGAACATCATGTACGCTGAAGAAGCTTTTGACCTTACGGACAGGGTGCTTAAAGAGCTTAATAAGTAGGGTTACCGGGGAGCTGACCCACTGGCTTCTTCATGGCTGCGACACACAATCAAAGAACGATAGGAAGGGAAATACGCTTTTCCGGCAGGGCTCTCCAGACGGGAAAAGAAGCGAGAGTAGTATGCGGCCCGGCGTCCCCGGATGAGGGTATTGTTTTCCGCAGAGCTGATATCGGATCAAAACCGGCGGTAAGTCCGGGGGATATGCTGTTCTCGGACGGATACCGGCGGAGGAGCGCGATAGGCGCACCGGGCGCGGAAATACAGACGGTCGAGCATTTTCTGGCCGCTTTATGGGGTCTGGAGATAGACAACATAACCGTTGATGTCCACGGGGTCGAGCTCCCGGCGCTCGATGGGAGCGCCCTCGGTTTTCTGGATATTTTAAAGCAGGCCGGGATAGTGGAGCAGCCGGCGCCGAGGAGATCCGTCCGGATAAAAAGGCCGCTGGTGATCGAAGAGGCTGATTCCTCTCTCGCTGTCCTGCCTGGTGAAAAATTCAGTATTTCCTATTTTATAGAGTATGACTGCGCTTCCATCGGAACCGAAGAGTTCGGTATAGAGCTTGACCGGGATTCGTTTGAGAGGGAAATAGCCCCCGCGAGAACCTTCTGCCTGAAAAAAGAAGCGGAAGCGCTTTTAAAAGCGGGCCTTGGCGGGGGAGCGAACTGCGAGAATACCCTGGTCATGGATGACGACGGGCCGGCAGGCACGTGTCTGCGCTTCCCGAACGAGCCGGTAAGGCACAAGATACTTGACCTGGTGGGAGACCTGTATTTACTGGGCGTGCCGATAATCGGAAAGGTCGTGGCGAAAAGATCAGGGCACAGGCTTAATTTGAAGATGGTAAAAAAGATCCACGAACAATATTTCAGTTCCTAGTGCATACTCATAATCGACGGACAATGAACAGATCAAAGGAGCGGACATGAGCGATAAGACACTGGATATTAAGGCCATCATGGAGAGGGTCCCTCACAGGTATCCTTTTCTCATGGTGGACCGCGTGATAGACCATGAGGACGAGAAGTGGATAAAGGCCCTCAAGAACGTCACGATAAACGAAAATTTTTTCCAGGGACATTTCCCCGGTGAACCCATCATGCCCGGCGTATTGATGATAGAAGCGCTGGCTCAGGCAGGAGGCATACTGGCCTTATCGGCAGGGGATTGCAGGGATAAACTGGCTTTTTTCATGACCGCTGATAACGTGAAATTCCGCAAACCCGCGGTTCCGGGTGATCAGCTTATACTTTATGTCCGGGTCATAAAAAAGGTCCGGTCGAATATCGTGAAGACTCACGGGGAGGTCAGCGTCGAGGGCGCGGTCATTTGCGAAGCGGATCTCATGTTCAGCATCGTGGACAAAGAGGGATAATGGGTAAGATAGGATTACTTGCCGGAGACGGGTCTCTTCCGGTAGAGTTCGTAAGGTCAGCGAAAAAGCGGGACGATACGGCAGTGGTTTTCGCCGTCAGGGGCATGGCTTCACCTGTCCTTGACGAAGAAGCGGATAAGGTATACTGGCTGAACATAGGCCAGCTTGCCAGGTTCCTTTTTTTACTGAAAAAGGAAAGGATTGACAGGATAGCGTTTCTGGGTAAGATCAGGAAAGAGGTGATCTACGGCGGGGAAACGCCTGACACGGAAATGCGGGATTTTGTTGCCAGGGTCAAGGACAAGCAGGATTATTCCATCCTGCGCAAGATCACCGATCGTCTCGCTAAGATCGGCGTCACAGTGATAGACACAACAGCTTATCTTTCCGCCCTTTTACCCGAGAAAGGGGTGCTGGGACGGGTCCCCCCTGACGCGCGGCTGAAAGGGGATATGGAGTTCGGGTTCGATACCGCGAAAAAGCTGGCCGGCATGGATATCGGACAGACCGTTATCGTCAAAGACAGAACGATCGTCGCGGTAGAGGCCATGGAAGGCACGGACGCGGCCATAGACCGGGGAAAAAGCATCGCGGGGGCCGGATGCGTGATGGTTAAAGTAAGCCGCCCTGATCAGGACATGAGATGGGACATCCCCACGGTCGGCCGGGAAACAATGGCAAAGCTCATAGAGTGTAAATTCAGCGCCCTGGCCGTTGAAAATGGCAGGTTGTATCTTCTCCACAAACAAGAACTGCTTGAAATGGCCGATTCAAAAGGCATCGCCGTAGTAGCCCTGTAGGCAAGAAGCGGGGTAACAATCCTTTTCCCCGCCTGCGCGATATTCTCTTTCTTATACACAATACCGCCATTTTTTTTGAGGTGTGTCCCCTTGAGGCAAGTCCCCAGGTCCGGGGCGCTATACAGTATCCTCGATAAATTTTCTGACCGCTTCAGCGGCCCGCTTGCTGGCTCCTGTTCCTCCCAGGGCTGCTTTTACTTTTCTGAGCTCTTCTTTTGTCGTGCCCAGGAGCGTGTCATTGTTGATCATTTCCAGCGTTTTTTTTGATATTTTCCCGGGGGTGGCGTCTTGTTGTATCAGTTCGGGGGCGACCTCTTTTCCGGCGATGATATTGACCAGCCCGAGATATGGAATTTTTATGCAACGATAGTAAAAGAACGCGGTCAGCGGAGAAGCTTTATAGACCACTATAAAAGGCCTTTCCATTGCAGCGGTTTCCAGCGTGGCGGTCCCGGAAGCCACGATGGCGAAATCCGAGGCCGCGAGCGCCTGGAACGTATTGTCTTTTACGCGCCGGATATCAATACCGGTGTGCCCGGACATGGTCGAGTCATAAAGGGAAGCGTCGACATTGGAGTTTTCCGCCACTATGAAATTCGTGTCGTCACGTTCTTTGTGCACCATTTCAGCCGTGTCAAGCATTATGGGGAGCAGGTTCTTTATCTCGCTTTCGCGGGAACCGGGAAGAAGCGCGACGGTAAAGCCGGAACGCTCTTTTTCCCCGGCGGGAAGAGCCGGGACCTTATCGACCAGCGGGTGGCCGACGAATTCCGCCTTGATCCCCTGTTTTTCAAGGAAGCGTTTTTCGAACTCGAAAAGCACGAGCAGCTTATCCGCGTAACGTTTCAGCAGTCTGGTCCTGCCGCGCCCCCATGCCCACACCTGGGGGATTATATAGTAGATCACGCGTATGCCTTTTGCGTGGAGGTGTTTCGCTATCGCCAGGTTGAAACCGGGATAGTCGATAAGTATGGCAGCGAGCGGTTTTCTTTTGCGGATATTTTCAACGCATTTTGCGTACTGGGCCTTTGTTCTGGAATGATTTTTTACGGCTTCCCATACGCCGATAATAGAAAGCTCCCGGATATGTTCGATCAGCTCGACGCCCTGTTCCAGCATATGGTCGCCGCCGATGCCCCAGAATGACGCGTCCGGAAGGTACCTGTTAAGCTCCTTGATGAGCTCACCGCCCCGCATGTCTCCGGAGGGTTCGCCGGCGATGATAAGTATGTTTTCAGGGGAGTTTTTCATGGTCAATAGCGCGGGATCAGGAGATCGATTCACGAGTTACTGTTGATCTTGTCCAGAATGTCCAGGGCCACGCTCAGGGCCTGCCGGCCTTCTATGCCGGATACGAGGGGTTTTTTCCCGGTCCGGACGCAGTCGATGAAGGATTTGAGCTCGATCTTAAGAGCGTCCTTTTTGCGAATCCGTAATTTGGTCTTTTCCAGGCCTTTGTCCGATCTTTTGAACAGAAAACTTTCGTGATGCATGTAATCCAGCAGGAGATAGGAGTCCTCCTGAAAAATGCGCAGTTTGCGGGTCTCTTCCTTTGTCACGCGGCTGGCCGTGATGTCGGCTATGACGTTATTCTGAAAGGTCACCCGGACGTTGGCGATGTCTTCGTGATCCGAGACAGTGCTCAGGCCGAAAGCTTCTATGTGTTTCACCCTGGAATTGACAAGCCCCAGGATTATGTCGATGTCATGGATCATGAGGTCGAGCACCACGCCCACGTCCTTGACGCGTTTTTTCTTTTTGATCGCCCCGAGCCGCTGACATTCGATGAATCTGGGTTTTTTAAGAAAAGGTTCTATCGCGCGCACAGCCGAATTGAACCTTTCTATATGCCCGACCTGTATGATAAGGTCTTTTTTTTCGGCCAGCCGGATGAGTTCGTCCGCCTCTTCCAGTGTCTTTGTTATGGGTTTTTCTATAAGCACGTGTATACCTGCGCGAAGAAAATCCCTGGCGACCGCATGATGAAGGTGGGTCGGGACCACGATGCTCACGGCGTCGACCTTATCCAGCAGTTCGTGGTAGTTCGTGAAGTAATCGGTATTGTATTTTTTCGCGGTCTCTTTAGCGCGGTCTTTTTTTACGTCGCAGACCCCGGCAAAAGATATCGCGCATTTTTTTTCCAGCGTTGAATATACCCGGGCATGAAAGGCCCCGAGATGTCCCGCCCCTATGACAGCCACGCGAAGTTTATTCATAACTCTCTTTCTACACTATGGTTAGTTTGGGTGATTATATCACTAACACGGGTTTGGGGCAAGGGGAAAGCCTCGACAAGCATGGCCGTATGTGTTAAAATTTACTATTTACGCGCGAAAATACGGCCCGCAGGACAGGATATGAGGACTTATTTAAGATTTTTAAAATTTGTGTCGCCGCACATCGGCATATTTTCCCTGGGCGTTCTATGCATGGTCTTTTCGTCGATCCTGGCCGCCTCTCCTCTGGGGTTGATCATCCCTCTTGGGGACAACAT
>DAOVKF010000089.1 GCA_030631915.1 Candidatus Omnitrophota bacterium | reverse complement strand
TGCTCCCGAATATTCTGGAGAAAATGGGCGCGGAAGTCGTCCGTGTCGGCCAGATGGACGAGAATACGGATTTCCTGGCGCTGGATACCGAGGACATGAAACAGGAGTTCATTGATCAGGTCGAAGTATATATGAAGGAATCGGGGATAGATATCCTCATGTCCACGGACGGGGATTCTGACAGGCCGGCGGTGTTCGTTAGATTGTCCGACGGCACGGTGCGGTTCATAACCGGGGATAAACTCGGTGTACTGACAGGGCTGCTTCTCAGGCCGGGATTCTTTGCCGTACCGATAACCGCTAACAACAGGGCTTTTCAAAAACTTGTGGACGAGGCAGGCACCGTGGTCAAGTACGGTAATGTAGGGTCTCCTTATATGGCCGCTGATATGTATGACCATAATAAGGGCGAGGGTGCTAACTCGTGTGAGGTCAACGGAGGGTATTTGATCGGCGCGCAGGAATTTCAGCTGCCCCGGGATGTCGTGGAAAGATTGAGGAGATTTCACAGGGATACAGGCACGTCCATGAAAGAACCGACAGGTGTATTGAGCTACCTTCCGACCAGGGACGCGCTGCTGCCCATGATATCGGCGGTCCTTGTGGCCAAGGTCAGTGGAAGGACGCTGCCGGAGTTTTTTGAAAGCGCGTTTACCGGCAAATACGCGGGGGAGACAAAGTCGGGTCTTGTTGAGAATGTGTCAAAGGATCAATATACTCCCGGTTGTGAAGCATATACCATGGAAATGGGTAAAGCCATTATAAGAAGGTTTTCGCCGACGGATAACAGTATCGAAGAAGTAAGCTTTGATGAGACCGGGACACGGGTCGCGTACTGCATGTTTAAAACAGGCGAAGAACTGACGGCGGGTGATCTTCGCGTAAGCGGCAGGATAAAGGATCTCCTTGCGAAACAGGCAGAGCTTGGCGCTTATTTCAGGCAGATACCGGGACTTGAAGACGTTACGATAGAGAAGATAAACTACCTGAACGGGATAAGGGTGTTCTTTTCCAACGGTGAGGTTCTCCATCTCAGGCCATCGGGCAATTCCGCGCAGTTCAGGATATACGCGCTGGCAGCTACCATGTCCCGCGTGGATGCTCTTGTCGAAGAGGGGACAAGGCCGGATACGGGTATTCTTGTCCGCATAATACAGGACTTTGTTAAGAGTCCCGAAGCCGCTGAAGAACGGGGTGTTCCGGCTGCCAGAAAGGCCTCCGTAGGAAGGTGGGCCGTCTCACCCGTGGATCCGGAACTGGAACCTTACCGCGGGGTCATCGCGGAGATGAACCGCACGATCGAGAACGGCGGGCCGGTTGAATTCTATCCCGTGTTCAAGAGAGGAAAGGACGGCTATACATGGGGCAAACCCGTCCGGCTCAATAACATACTGGAAGTGATGGGCGCGTCCACAGAAGCGGAAAAGATAGAACTGGCAAAGAAGTACGGGATCGCCGGGGACGAAGTCATAGGAGAAAAATGGGTTGCCGCGGGATTTGTCCTGACCACTGACAGGCATATTTTGCTCTCCCCGGAAGAGATGGCTTTATGGGCAAGGGAATTTTACGGTGAGGAACATCTGGGCCGGGTCGGGACGGAACTGGGGCTCACGGTCAAATCTCTTGATTCAGAAGTCCCGCTTTCCATCCAGATACATGATTTCGACGAGTGGATCACAGCCAACGCTGACGGCTGGGCCATTATGGGACTTAATCAGGACGTGGGGCCTGAAGAGTTCATGGATGCCATGGTCAGGGGTGATATGAGCATATTTAATCGCATAAACCTTAAAAAGGGCGAGTCATATCTTGTCCCTGCCGGCATGCCGCACGCCTATGGTGTGGTATTCGTCAGCGAGGCAAAGGCCGTGAACGCCAAACAGGATGCCGAGGGGACGATATCTTTCTACGACCGTTTGAAATGGGATACATATGACCACGAAAAAAGAACGGATGCTGAAAGACTTCTGCGACTGGCGTTAGAGGGAGACACGGAAGCCCTGGATGAGATGGATAAAAAGGGTTATGTCCGGGTCAAGAGAAAGAAAGACGTTATCGCTTTATCCACTGATGAGCGCAGCGCGATCGCGGCCAGGATACAGGCTTACGGATTTTTGAAACAGGTAAACCCGGAAGATTACAGGACCATGCCTGTTCTGGCAAGCGATCCGGCGACTCAGGATAAGGCCAGATACGAAAAAATGGTCGAGAATCCCGGGTTTGTGGTCGGTAGATATTCGATACAGAAGGGGGAATCCATCGCGGTTCATCCGGACATACAGGGCAGGCCGCACTCGCTTGTAGTAGAAGAAGGCAGTGTAAGGATAAACATCGTTTCCAGGACCGGTGAGACATCTCAGTTTGACCTCAGGCCTGACACTGACAGGGATATGATCATACCCGCGAACGCGGAGAGTTATACCATAGAGGCCCTGGAAGGCAAGCCGGCGGTCGTGCGGGCGCATTATGTGCCGGTATCTCCGGAAACAAAGGTTGACGTGTTGCTGGAGACCGGACAGACGATAAAAGGCATAAAAGAGTTGATGGAGGAGGAAGTGGATACTTACACTTATACGGCCCATGGGACTCTGCGAGAGAACGTCATGACAGAGACCGTGAGGATCAACACCGAGGCCTCTCTTCCGGAAATACTCGATGGCCGAACGTGTTTTATCGCGATCCAGAGCGGACAGCTGGCTGTTGAGATAAACGGCGAGGAAATAGGCGTTTTTGATAAACAAAATACCTTGAAGGTCGGCAGCGATACGATCGTTGATAAGCTGGGCACACTGGCATTCACTTTTCCCGAACAGAGCGCCGTAAGGCTGATCAAAAGAGGCGCCGGGTCAGCGGTTGCCGAAGTCCGGTACGAGAAGACCGCGGAAGAAGACGCTACTTATAACGCGTACAGGGCGTTCGTGAGGAACATATCGGCGTTACAGGGCAAAAAGATCGACCTTGTCGTGAATGACGCGTTATATAGGAGCGGCGACAGGTCGGTTGAAGGCTCCCTGGCATGGTACCGGAATGATTGGAAAAAACGGGGGCTGGATGTCAGGATAACGGCGTATAGCGCGGTTCGCGGGCTTGAAGGCGCGGCAGCTAAAAATATCCGTGAAGGCGCCACTGCCGTGTTGATCGCGACCGACTCGGATATCAAGGAAGCGGAGAAGGAAAAAGATCCGCGGGTGGTCAGTTTTCTTAAAGGTGAAAAAGGGAATCTGAGGGTGTTGACGATCAAGGATATCAAAGGACTCGGGGAACAGGGATGGCGTTTTGTCAGAGAGACCCAGGCGCTGGCGCTTCTTCAGGCAGGCCTTACGGCCGACAGTATCAGGACAGGGGAGTCTATCGTCATGGATACGAAAGAACTGATGGAACAGATGACCGGGAAAAATATCCCCAGGGAATATCTGTATTCCATGTTGTCATACACAGAGGTCGGAGCGCTGGAGGAAGCTCCCGCGGGATATTCAGAGAACATCTTTGAGTGGCTGGCCTTTATCGTCAAGAATCTTTTAGTGGATATGCCGATCGAGCCCTTTGACCCGCAGGCGCAGCTGGAGCAGAGAAGAAAGATCATGTGGTCGGTATAATATACGGTTCTCATCGCGTGCGAACACACAGAAAGGCCGGAAGATACATTCTTCCGGCCTTTTTTGTTTTTTAATTTGGGGGTCAGCCCTTTTAATTACTATCTTGGCAAACTCTTTTTTTTATCATATACTATTGACAAAGCAGTTCATGGCTCATAGTCAGGGGTCAGAGGCGGGAAAAGGATATGATGATCAGCGGGTCAGGATTAAAGCGGGTGCTTGCCAACATCGAACTTGCCAAAACAGGCATTGAACGCAGTGAAAGTGTGAAGGCAGTGGTTCTGGTCACGGGCAGCGAAGAGGACAGAAAGAGGTGGCGCCGGCGGCTGAACAGGATCGCTCCTTTTATTTTCAACCGTGACAACAGCACGTTCGTGCTCTCAGTGCGCGAGAAAATAGATAATAAGACCAGGGAAGGCAATTTTCTCGGGGCCCTGCTTGCCTATTCCGGCCTGAAACAGGAAGCGGAGAGATCAAAGATAAAATACAGGGGATCCGTGTCCCTGATGGGGATGCTGTTCGGCAGGGGGGAAAGGATGTCTCCCTTTACGCAGATAGAAGGGGACTGCAAGCCCGCCATAGCTTCCACCGCGGTGAATATTGTCATCGACGGCGAGAAGACGCCGATATCAGAGGTCGAAGAAGCGCTTATGTTTTTCGCGCCGGTCGCCGTATATCTGGAGAACAGGGGATTCAGGGGCGTTTTGAATAAATGGGGGGATGAAACGCAGATAGCTTCGATCGACCTCGGGGAGGCTGCCGGGGAAAACGGGTCTTTTTCCGCATACGATATCATGAAATTTATCTCGGCCAAAGAGGTCTCCGGCGAGCTGGCCGGGGACAAAGACTGGGTTGTTTACAATAAGGACCGCGATATGATAGACCAGTTTCCGCGCAATAAAATGGATGTTCTGGTCAGTCAGTTGAAGGAGCGGGGGGTCAGGCCCTACGGGGACGGAGAATATTACGCGGGCGTAAGTCTCGGGCCGGTGGCGGTTTCCTATCAGGTGATGGACATCGCGGAACAGGTTTTTCATGAACACATCCGGAGGAAAGGCGTCTGTCTGGATTTCGACCCGTATGTCCTTATGGCGTTCGCCATGCGGGGAGATGCCGAAAGGTGGAACGCTGTTTTAGAAAGCGATCAAAAGCTTCAGGCCCTGGCCGGGCCCAAAGGCGCTGTGCCTGATCTTTTTGAGGAGGTCAATAAAGTAAGGGGGATGTTCAGGGATAGATACGGGAGGGAACTCAACCTGAAAATACTTGATCTGGGCGAAGACATTTTCTGGACGGATGTAGGCCGGCATGACGCTATGAGAAAAAAATATTCAGCCCTCAACGACAAGGGGGCTATCGGTATCATCGCCCGGAAGCTCGAGAACATCCCGGCAGCGCGCGATGGAAAGGGCAATATCATCGTCAATTCCACGGTCAGCCATGATGTTGAGGTAAGGGATTCGGTGCTTATCAACAGCACTGTGAGAGGTAAGGGGAGCATACAGCGGAGTGTGGTGAAAGACTCTGTGTTTGGTGACATTGAGATGACGGAGGCTTTCGCTGTCCAGAGTTTTCGCACCGGTAAGACCGTGCTTAAAAAGAACAGCGGTATTTACAAGTCCCTTGGCAGCACGCTCGATATCCTGAGTTTAGAAGAGAACATGCGTCACGGTACGCTCTTGACCGCCGCGGGGCCGATCGATATGACGGTGGCGGAATCTACTGACCTGAGGGATAAAGAGCGCGCCTATGATGCCCCTGTTTCAGGGAATAAGATATCGTTCGGAACGGCTTACAATGAGATGTTCGGTGTCAGCATGGAGGAACTTGAAAAAAGACGGGAGAAGGCGATAGAAGCGATAAAAAGGATAGATGACGTGAACCGCGGATGAACAAAAGAAGGTAGATTTTTATGGACAGGATCATCGAAGCCGTGAAGAACGGGAGCCCCGTATACCTGAGGCCTTACAGAGAGCCGAAAGTATGGGGCGTCCGCGGCATAGGGGAATACTGGTATGGAGCTGAGGCTGAAGGCAAAAGCGCTGTCGCGGTTGTCGGCAGTGATAGCGCTCCTCTGGCCGGGATAATAGACCGCATACCCGAAGAAGTGCTGGGCGCCGATGCGATCAGGTCATTTGGCCGGATGCTCCCGCTTGTAAAGATACTGACGCCCAAAGGCCGTTTATCCGTCCAGTTCCATGACGCGAAAAACGAGATCTGGGTGGTCACGGGGATTGACAGGTCCATAACCGGAGCATGCCCGAGGCTCATGATCGGGTTTGATCCCGGGGCTGTCAAAAAACATGGGAACCGGATCCGGGATAGGTACAGGCAGGCTCTTGTCGCATACGGTAATGCCCTGAATGTGCTTATAGATGAACTTGAGAAAAAGGGGGACAAACGCCTGCTCAGGGAAGCCGGCGATGTTATCGTCGCGGCGCAAAGGTCCGGTGAAAAAGACGCGGGCATATCAGGAACTCTTTCGCGATTGTTGGACGCGAGGGATGCGATCAACACATATTACAATTCCATTAAGGTTGAGATCGGTGATATCATTCCCGTGCCACGGGGCACGTTACACGCGTTGGGACCGGGTATCGAGGTCATCGAGCCTCAGATACCCGGCCCGACCCAGTCGCTCGAAGACGGGGCCACGTATCCGGTCAGGTATTATTTTCCCGGTTTTCCGAGAGAAGGCGCGGAAAAGAAGCTTGACCTGGACAGGATAGACGAGATGAACGCCGGGGTCTGGAGGCGGGGAGAACCCGATATTGTCGAGGAGACC
>DAOVKF010000161.1 GCA_030631915.1 Candidatus Omnitrophota bacterium | reverse complement strand
GGTGGAGATGATCATGCCCGGAGACAACGTGACCATGGAGGTGGACCTGATACTGCCGGTGGCGCTGGAGAAGGAGCTCAGGTTCGCGATAAGAGAAGGCGGTCATACGGTCGGCGCCGGGGTCATATCGGAGATAATCGAATAGTTGGGGCGACGGGATAAAAAGAGGCGGACATGGCGACAAAATCAAAACAACCACAAAAAATAAGATTAAAATTAAAGTCTTTTGATCACAAGCTTCTTGATGTGTCCATGCAGGACATCGTCGAGACAGTAAAAAAGACGGGTGCTTCGATCATAGGTCCCGTACCTTTACCGACAAAAAACGAGATATTCACTGTGCTGCGTTCTCCTCATGTGGATAAAAAGTCAAGAGAGCAGTTTGCATTAAAGACGCACAAGCGGTTGATGGACATACTGGAGCCGACGACAAGGACAATAGACGCGCTGCGAAGACTGGACCTTCCCGCCGGCGTTAATGTTGAGATAAAGTAACAAGGAAAAAAGATGGTCAGGGGCATATTAGGAAAAAAAATAGGGATGTCTCAGATTTTCAGCGAAGGCGGCAGGCGAACACCTGTGACGCTGCTGGAAACCGGACCCTGCCTTGTGATGGATATCAAGGTTGCCAAAAAGCACGGATATAACTCCGTTCAACTGGGGTTTGGCGATGCCAGTGAAAAACGCGTTAAAAAACCCCAGAAAGTCGTTTTCAAGGCTAAAGGGCTTAAGCCCAGGAGATTTATCAGAGAGATAAGATGCGCGGAACCACCTGACGTCAAAGTAGGCGATGAAGTGACGAATTCGATCTTTCAAAAAGGTGACCTGCTTGATGTCACGGGCAGTTCCAAGGGCAAGGGGTTTCAGGGAGGCATGAAGCGCTGTGGGTGGAGCGGCGGCCCTGAGACACACGGTTCGATGTCACACCGGGCTCCGGGGTCGATAGGCGCGAGTTCTTATCCTTCGAGAGTTTTTAAGGGACATCCCGGGCCGGGCCATATGGGCGACGAAAGAGTGACTGTACAGAATCTGGAAGTCGTTGTGGTCGATGGCAGGATGAATACTGTAGCGGTGAAAGGGGCTGTTCCCGGTGCCAACGGCAGCTATCTCATTATCTGTTTCGCGAAAAAGAAGCCTGTGGCGCCGCGAGAGGTGAAAGAGCAGGAAGAGACCGTGGAAGAGGCCGTGGAAGAGACTGGGGAAAAAGCGTAGTTCATAGTCAGGAGTTGGGAGTTGGAGAAGCAAAGGGTGAAAAAAAAGAAAGAACTAAATACAAGATTGCCGGTTTTCGGCCTGGATGGAAAGGTCGTTGAGAATATAAAGCTGGATGAAGAGCTGTTTGACGGCACTGTGAACAAGGTACTTTTGTATGAAGCGAATAAGATGTATGAAGCAAACAGGCGCAAGGGAACGGCTGCGACAAAAAACCGAAGTGAGGTTTCCGGCGGAGGCGCGAAACCCTGGAGGCAAAAAGGCACGGGCCGTGCCAGGGTCGGCTCTACAAGAAATCCTTTATGGAGGCACGGAGGGGTCATCTTCGGTCCTAAATGCCGTGATTACAGCTATTCAATGCCCAGAAAAGCCGTGCGGAAAGCGCTTCTGTCAAGTCTGAATGCCAGGCTTGGTGAGGATGTGATAAAGCCGATAGTGCAAGTCAAGCTCAAGGAGGCGAAGACCAGAGAATTCAAGGCCATACTGGACAATTTGAAGGTGGAAGGGAAGGTCCTGTTTGTCGTGGAAAAGAACACCGAGGACATTAAACGTTCGTCCCGTAACTTAAAAAAGGTCACGCTGAAACAAGGAAGCAAGATAAACGCGAGGGATGTCCTTTTATCCGAGCACCTTGTGATCGAGAAAGCCGCCCTGGAACAACTGACTGAAAGATTAAGATGAAGGTTCCGCAGGATATAATAGAAAATATGATACGGACCGAGAAGGGAACGAATCTGCTTACGCAGAATAAGCACCTTTTTAATGTCGCTAAAGCGGCGAACAAGATAGAGATCAGGCAGGCGGTTGAAGCTATATATAAGGTGAAGGTAACCGCCGTTAATATAATAAACGTTAAGGGCAAAAAGCGCAGAGTCAGATTTCGCGAAGGGATGACAGCGTCCTGGAAAAAGGCAATAGTGACTTTAGCGGCGGGGAGTAAGATAGAGGTAACATAAGTATGGGCATAAAAAAATACAGACCGCTTACGCCGGGAACCCGGTGGGCGAGCAGCTTGACCTTTGAAGAAATTACCAGGACCAGACCGGAAAAGTCCCTTACAAGATCGTTGAATAAAACCGGCGGCCGGAACAATTATGGCCGAAAAACCGTGAGTTCCAAGGGCGGGGGACACAAGAGACGGTACAGGCTCATTGATTTTCGTTACTCGAAAAAAGGCATGTCTGCTGTGGTCGAGTCCATCGAGTATGACCCCAACCGTTCCGCCAATATAGCTCTTCTCCGGCATGAAGACGGGCAGAAAACCTATGTAATAGCGCCGGTGGGTTTGAAGGAGGGGAATACGGTAGAGAGTGGTCCCGTTGTAAAGATCGAAACCGGGAACTCGACAGAACTTAAAAATATCCCTCTCGGAACAATGGTCTACTGTGTCGAACTGGAACCCCTCAGAGGGGCGAAAATAGCAAGGTCGGCGGGGATGGGCACTGTTGTCGCCGCGAAAGACGGCGGGAACGTTCACCTGCGTATGCCGAGCGGAGAGGTCCGATTAGTAAGCGAGGGCTGTTTTGCTTCTATCGGCAGAGTGGGGAATATGGATCATGAGAAAGTCGTTCTGGGCAAGGCCGGGCGGGCGAGACATCTGGGGCGCAGGCCGAAATCGCGCGCCGTGGCCAAAAATCCTGTCGACCATCCCATGGGCGGCGGTGAGGGTAAATCTTCAGGCGGCAGGCACCCTACTACCCCCTGGGGCAAGATAACCAGAGGATTGAAGACCAGAAAG
>DAOVKF010000013.1 GCA_030631915.1 Candidatus Omnitrophota bacterium | reverse complement strand
ACCATAAGCCGCGAGCTGTAAACTGCAAATATTGCCGTTTTTTCACTTGAGGTGTGTCCCCTTGAGGCATGTCCCCATTAGGCGCTCTTGAGGCATGTTCCCATTAGGCGCTTGACAAAAGCGGGTAAATATGATATTTTTACAATTCCGCGGGCATGATCCTGGCGGTCCCAACGGGTAGAGAGAGTGTATCATGGGCACAAAAACGACAATGAAAAAAACTGAAGAAGTGGACCATGCCTGGTATCTGGTCGACGTGAAGGATAAGGTCCTTGGGAGGGCAGCCACGGAGATCGCTGCGCGTTTACGGGGAAAATATCTTGTTGACTTCACTCCTCACGTGGACGGCGGAGCCGGTGTGGTCGTGATAAATTGCGATAAGGTAAGGGTTACCGGAAGAAAGGGCGAACAAAAGGTCTATAAAACATACTCGGGATATCCGGGGGGCCTGAGAGAGGTCGTGTATAACAAGATGTTCGATAAAGATCCGACCTATGTTTTAAGGCACGCGGTAAAAGGTATGCTTCCCAAAAATAGACTGGGCGCGCGGATGCTGAAACGTTTGAAGTTATACAGGGGCGGAGAACATCCTCACGCGGCCCAGGTTCCGAAAGCGGTCGAAATACAGGGGTAATAGATGTCAAAGGTGAAAGAATATTTTACGGGTCTCGGAAGGCGCAAGGAATCGATCGCCAGGGTCAGGATATGCGCTGGAGCAGGTAGCGTAAAAGTCAATAAAAGGGCTTTTGATGAGTATTTCTGCCGGGAGACTCACAGGATCCTTGTGATGAAGCCTCTGGAGATAACAGGGACCGTGAATAAGTTTGATGTATTTGCCAATATCTCGGGAGGGGGCATGAGCGGACAGGCGGGAGCCTTGAAGCTCGGTATCGCGAGAGCCCTTCTCAAAGTGGACGCTGGTCTGCGCGTTACCTTGAAGAAAGCCGGGTTCCTTACCCGTGACGCAAGGGCCAAGGAACGCAAAAAATACGGCCGGAAGCGCGCCAGAAAAAGATTCCAGTTCTCAAAACGTTAATCCCGTCAACCCTACACCCGAGCCCCTACTATGCACTGAGCCTGCTCCGGGGCATTCCTACCAGAAGAAGTGTAAACTCCCGGAACATGGCAGGCGATCGTGCGCCACGCCCCCGTTGCAACACTAAATCCCGAATCCCGAATCCCAAATCCTAACCCCTGACTTGACCCTTGACTCTTGACCCTATACCCGCATAACGCGATCAGGGGTTTTTTAATTGACAGTGCAGGCCTTTTATTTTATACTTGGGTTTTCTGCGGAATTTTGACGGGTATTATATATAAGTATACCGTTTAACAGCGGATGTATTAACTGGAGAAAAAAAATGGTAAAAGCGGGTGTAGTGGGAGCGACCGGTTACACCGGCGAAGAGCTGGTAACGTGCCTTTTAAAGAACCCGGAGGTTGAGATATCGTCCTTGTCCGCTCTTGTCGATAAACCCACGGAGTTTTCGGAAATGTTCCCGAAATTCGGGAAAAAACTGTCCGTGATATGCGAAAACCTCGATGTCGTGAAAATTTCGGCTGCCTGTGACCTTGTCTTTCTGGCTTTACCGCATACAGTGTCGATGCAATTCGCTCCGCGGTTCCTTGAGAACGGCAAAAGGGTCATAGACCTGAGCGCGGATTACAGGCTGCCTCTTGATGTTTATGAGAAATGGTACGGCACAGAGCATGTGGACACGGAGAATTTATCGAAAGCCGTGTATGGATCGCCTGAGATGAACAGGGACAGTATCAGGGACGCCGCGCTGGTGGCGAATCCGGGGTGCTATCCGACCAGTGTTATTTTAGGACTTTTGCCCCTGATAAAAACGCTTTCCAAAGCGGGACTTGAGCCGATAGTTGATTCTAAGACCGGCGCGACCGGGGCAGGCAGGAGGGCATCCGTGCCTTTATCTTTCGGGGAAGTCGATGAGAACTTGAAATGTTATAAGGCTAACGAACACCAGCATATGCCGGAAATGGAGTATATCCTGAGCCAGTCCGCCGGCCGGAAAGTGACCGTGAATTTCACGCCGCATCTCCTGCCCCTGAGAAGAGGCATCATGTCCACGATCTATGTGCCGCATAAAGGCCTGCCGGACGCGGGAGCCATTTGTGACCTCTACAACGATCGTTATGAGGACGAGCCTTTTGTCAGGGTAAGGCCTGCGGGCGAACTGCCGCAGATGCTGGACGTTGCGGGGACGAATTTCTGCGATATAGGCATCAAAGTGTCACGCGGTATGCTGATAATCGTTTCCGTGATAGACAATCTCTTAAAAGGCGCGAGCGGGCAGGCGGTCCAGAACATGAACATCATGTACGGGTTTGACGAGCGAACGGGCCTTTTGTAAACGCAGATATTCACGGATCCGCGCAGGTATGAACTTTAATGTCCGCGGCCGTCTGCGTTAACCGGAGTCCGCATAGCGGGAAAAAGCCGAAAAATTCCGTGAAAAACGTTAAGTTCTCTACTTCTGTCATGAGTAAGCATGTTTTACCAAAAGGGTTTCTCGCTAACGGGATCCATTGCGGGTTAAAGAAAAAACGCAAGGACCTCGCGCTGTTCTATTCCGAAAAACCGTGTAAATGCGCGGCGCTTTTTACCAGAAACGTTGTCAAGGCCGCTCCGGTCATTCTGGCTCAGAGACAGCTGAGAAAAAACGGGAATATCCGGGCGATCATCGTGAACAGCGGCAACGCGAACTGCATGACCGGAACACGGGGAATGGCAGACGCGGAAAGAACGGCGGCTGAAACAGCGGCGGTTTTAAAGATCCGGGCGGAAGAAGTGCTGGTGTCCTCCACGGGAGTCATAGGCAGGCCTTTGCGCATGACCCCCCTTGTGGAAGGTCTGCCCGGACTGGCAGACGGCCTTTCGGCCGATGGGCTCATACACGCGGCCGAAGGCATGATGACGACGGACCGTTTCCCAAAAGTGGCGTCCCGGACCTTTACAGCCGGGGATAAGAGGGTTACCATTACGGGCGCGGCCAAAGGCGCCGGTATGATATGTCCGGACATGGCGACCATGCTCTGTTATGTCCTGACAGACGCGGACATAACGGAAAAGGCGCTCGTCAGGGCGCTTTCGGCGAGCAACGGAGTTTCGTTCCGTGCCATAACCGTAGACGGGGATATGAGCACGAACGATACGCTTGCGCTTCTCGCCAATGGTGAGGCAAAGAACAGGCCGATAAAGGAAAGAGGCGGGGATTTCAAGGTTTTTTTAAGCAACCTTAACGCAGTTACCGTGGATCTGGCAAAGATGATCGTGCGTGACGGAGAGGGCGCCACCAGGTTCATGGAAGTGACTGTCAGGGGAGCGCGGACAAAAGCCGAGGCAGAAAAAGGCGCCTCCGCGATAGCAAATTCCCTTTTGGTGAAATGCGCGGTTCACGGGGGTGATCCTAACTGGGGACGCGTAGCGTCGTCACTCGGCTCCAGCGGGATCAGGCTCAAACCGGACAGTATGGACATAATACTGGACGGCGTGACCTTTTTCAAAGAAGGAAGACACACCTCTCCGGGAAAGAAAAGA
Organism: Candidatus Omnitrophota bacterium; assembly: GCA_030631915.1. Lineage (GTDB taxonomy): Bacteria > Omnitrophota > Gorgyraeia > Tantalellales > Tantalellaceae > DAOVKF01. The sequence goes on along the minus strand of DAOVKF010000013.1, from coordinate 15,265 downwards.
GCGCAGTCGGTGTTCAAAAAGAAAGACGTGCGGATAGAAACGCGCCTGCATCAGGGTAACGCGGAAGCGTCGGTCTATACGTGCGATATCTCAAAAAAGTACATCAAGATCAATTCGTTATATACCACCTGATCGCAGGGGACAGACCAGGGGACAGACATGGAAGAGGCGATAAAAAAAAGCGAGATCCTTATAGAGGCGTTGCCGTACATAAAAGAGTTCTTTAACAAGGTGATAGTCATAAAGTTCGGGGGGAGTTCGCTTCATGACAGGGCGCTCCGCACCAGTGTGCTGCGCGATATGGTCTTTATGCGTTACGCGGGCATGCGGCCGGTGCTGGTCCACGGCGGAGGGCCGGATATAAGCAAAAGGCTGGAACAGGAGAATATCCAGACAAGGTTTGTCGACGGATTGCGGGTAACATGCGAAAGATCGATGGGTGTTGTGGATTCCGTCCTGATGGGGATAAACCGGGAACTTGTGCATGAGATCAACGGCCTCGGCGGGGAAGCTTTCGGTCTGAGCGGTAAAGAGAACAATATGATACAGGCGGTCCAGCGCGAGGCGGACGGGCGTCTCGGATATGTCGGAAGCATCGCGGCGATCGATACGACCGTTCTTGAGCGGCTTATTGACACCAGTATGATCCCGGTCATATGCCCGGTAGGCAGGGGCAGGGACGGCAGCATTTACAACATAAACGCGGATGAAGCTGCCAGCAGCCTGGCAGTGGCCATGGACGCCGAGAAATTCGTGTTGATGACCAATGTCAGGGGCGTCATGAACGACAGGGAACGCCAGGATTCTCTTTTTCATTCGCTCACGCTGGAGAGCCTTAATCGTTTGATCGAAGAAGGTGCCATAACAGGAGGGATGTTGCCAAAGGTCAGAGCCTGCGTGAACGCCCTGGAAGGCGGCGTGCGCAAAGCGCATGTCGTGGAGGCCGCCCTGCCGCACGCGCTTCTTCTTGAGATCTTCACGGATAAGGGGATCGGCACGGAGATCATCGCGGGATAAAGGGCTGACCTCCCCTGATATGATGAACAACAGGGGACTATCGTATTATGGACAGTATGGAACATATCAAGGACATGTACGGGAAATACGTGCTCTCGACCTATACGCGTCAGGAACTCTGCATTATCAAAGGGGAGGGCGTATGGGTGGAGGATATCACCGGAAAAAAATATCTGGATTTCTTCCCCGGATGGGCGGTCAGCGGTATCGGGCACTGCCACCCCAAGGTGGTCCGCAGGATACGGGAACAGCTGGACAGGATATTGCATGTGTCCAACAATTTTTACAATGAACTCCAGCCTCTTTTAGCCGCGAAGATAATCAGCCATTCTTTTCCGGGCAAGGTATTCTTCGCCAACAGCGGGGCGGAAGCCAATGAAGGGGCAATAAAACTGGCGCGGCGATACGGCAATCCCGGCAGATACGAGATCATAACCATGGAAGGGTCTTTTCACGGCAGGACACTGGCCACGCTGACGGCCACGGGCCAGGAAAAGGTGAAGACAGGTTTTGCCCCTTTGGTGCAGGGATTTAAACATGTGCCGTTCAATGATATCAGCGCTTTCCGCGCCGCTGTCTCGGAAAAGACCGTGGCCGTCATTATCGAGCCCATACAGGGGGAAGGCGGTATCAATGTGGCTGACGGGGAATACATGAGGTCATTGAGGGATATATGCAGGGAAAAGGATATTCTGTTCATTGTGGATGAGGTCCAGACGTGTATGGGCCGTACCGGGTCAATGTTCGCTTATCAGCAGTACGGTATCGAACCCGATGCAATGACACTCGCGAAATCCCTGGGAGGGGGGTTGCCACTGGGTGCGCTGGTCGTGAATGACGCGCACAAGGATGTACTGCCTCCGGGTTCCCACGCCACGACTTTCGGAGGCAGCCCCATAGTCTGTGCCGCCGGGCTCGGGGTATTTGAGGCCATTGAGGCAGACGGCCTGGTGGAGAACGCTGCGGCAATGGGGCAGTATCTTGTGGACAAGCTTACCGGATTGAAGCGGGAGAACCCGGTTATCGGAAACATCAGGGGCAAAGGCCTTATGATCGGCGTGGAAATCGGCATGGACGACGCATCGGTCATCGCTGAGGAGTGTTTAAAGGGAGGGTTATTGATAAACTGCACCCAGAAGAACATATTGCGCATCATGCCGCCCGTAACGGTCCAAAAAGATGATATTGATATGGCCATGGAAAGGCTGGGACAAGCGCTGCGCAAAGCAGGTAAAAAAACATGAACCGGAGGGACATGACAAAGAAGGATATCATAACCATAAGAGACCTGAGCACCGAAGAGATCCTTGAGCTTATGAGGGTTGCCCGGAAGCTCAAGAAGTCCCCCTTTGCCCGGGCCAAGGCTTTAAGGAACAAGACACTGGCGCTTTTGTTCCAGAAGCCGTCCAACAGGACAAGGGTGTCCTTTGAGGTCGGCATGGCGCATCTGGGGGGATACACACTGTATCTCAGCCCGCAGGAGATCGATATGGGCGGACGCGAAACCGTCAAAGACGTGGCCTGTGTCATCTCCAGGTATGTTGACGGTATTGTCGTCCGCGTGTTCGCTCATCAGGATGCCGTGATCTTCGCCCGTTATTCGGCTGTCCCGGTTATTAACGGTTTGTCCGATTTCGCGCATCCGTGCCAGGCGTTAAGCGATGTTTTTACCATCAGGGAAAAATTCGGCTCGTTAAAAAAGCGCAGGATAGCATTTATCGGCGACGGCAACAATGTTCTCAATTCCCTTCTTATGACATGCGCCAGGACAGGAGTGAGTTTGAATATCGCCACACCGCGGGGGTATGAGCCGGAGCGGGAGGTTTTCGAAGAGGCGGCGGGTATAGCGAAAAAGCACAGAGCTGTTTTCAACTTTTTCAACGACCCGCATGAAGCGGTAAAAGGGTGTGATGCGGTATATACCGATGTGTGGATAAGCATGGGGCAGGAGAATGTGAGAGAACAGCGTTTAAAGGATTTCGAGGGGTTCCAGGTCAATGAGACGCTTATGCGGGCCACGGGCAAGGATGCGCTTATAATGCACTGTTTACCGGCGCACCGCGGTGAAGAGATAACGGACATAATAGACGGAAAAAATTCCATTGTATATGATCAGGCGGAGAACCGGATGCACGTCGAGAAGGCCGTCCTGTTGAAAACGCTGAGAAAAAGGGGTTGAGGGCAATGGCGAAGACCGAAAAAGTCGTACTGGCGTATTCCGGCGGACTGGACACATCCGTCGCGGTAAAATGGCTCATTGAAAAAGGATACGAGGTGATATGCTACATGGCTGATGTCGGGCAGGGCGCGGATACGGAAAAAAGCCGCAGACGCGCCCTTGAGATCGGAGCTTCAAAATGCATTGTCGAGGACCTGCGAAAAGAGTTCGTAACAGAATACGCGTTCGCCGCGTTAAAGGCCGGGACATTGTATCAGGGCAAGTATAACCTGGCCACCGCTCTTTCCCGGCCTGTTATCGCGGACGCGATGCTGGACGCCGCGAAAAAAGAGAAGGCGGACTATGTCGCTCATGGCTGCACCGGCAAGGGTAATGATCAGGTGCGTTTCGAAGTGACCTTTCGTATCAAGGCTCCGGGCGTTAAAGTGCTGGCGCCGGTAAGGGAATGGGAGCTCGGGACGCGCGAAGAGGAGGTGGCTTACGCGAAGAAACACGGGATACCCGTGGACCAGACCAGGAAAAAGATTTACAGCGTAGACCGGAACCTGTGGGGCACGAGTGTTGAAGGAGGCAGGCTGGAGGACCCCTGGTGCGAGGCGCCGGCCGACACGTACATAACTGTCGCGCAAACCGGAAAAGCCCCGGCAAAAGCGGAGTACGTGAGGGTGACTTTTAAGAAAGGCGTGCCCGTGGCGGTAAACGGCAGGAAATACGGTCCGGTCCAGCTTGTCCGGCGGCTGAACAGGATCGGCGGAAAGCACGGGGTCGGCAGAGTGGACATGATCGAGGACCGTCTTGTCGGCATAAAGTCCCGTGAGATATATGAAGCCCCGGCTTCGGAGATCCTTTACGCGGCGCACACGGCGATCGAGGAACTCGTGCTGGACAGGGAGACACGTCGTTATAAGAAAGGGGTTTCGGAACGGTATTCGGAGATCGTGTATTACGGCCTGTGGTTCACGCCGCTGAAAAAAGCGCTGGACGCTTTCGTGGATAAGACCCAGGAAAACGTTTCCGGGGAAGTAAAACTTAAACTGTACAAGGGAAAAGTCGCTGTTACGGGGCGAAAAAGCCCGCATTCCCGTTATAAGATAGAATTGGCCACGTACGGCAAGGGCGATATCTTTGACCAGTCCCTGGCCAGGGGTTTTATTGACCTGTGGGCAATGCCGTATCGCAGGTAACGAAAAGGAGAGGCCATGGCGGGCGGATTATGGGGCGGAAGATTCGAAAAGAAAGAGATGCATCCGGCTGTGCTGAAATTCACCTCAAGCATCGGCGTGGATAAGATCCTCGCCGGGTATGATTGTCTCAGCAGCAGGGCGCACGTTGAGATGCTGGAGAAATGCGGTTATGTTTCTTCTGAAGAAAAAAAGGCCATTGTCAGCGTCCTGGACGGGTTACTGGCCGCGATCGAGAACGGGCAGGCGGATTTCGGGGAACATGAGGATATCCATTCGGCCATACAGTCTTATGTCGAGGAAAGAGCTCCGGATGCCGCGAAAAAGATGCATACCGGCAGGTCCCGTAATGAGCAGGTGGTCAACGACGTGCGGCTTTATTGCAAGGATTCGATAGGACGGATCACCGCGCTCATCAGGGCGTTGCAGAAAGGATTCGTCGGTCTGGCCGACAGGTCCCGGGACGTGATCATCCCCGGTTATACTCACATGAACCGCGCGCAGCCCGTTCTTTTCTCGCATCTTATCATGGCTTATGTCGAGATGCTTGAACGGGACAGGCAAAGACTTGAGGACGCGTTCTCCAGATGCGACGTTTCCGTTATGGGTTCCGGCGCGATGGCCGGTTCTTCCCTTGACCTGAACAGAAAGTTCGTGGCGGAGAAGCTGGGGTTCGGCAGCGTCTCCGCGAACAGTATAGACTCTGTCAGTGACAGGGATTTTATCGTCGAGTTTGTCGCTTCTCTCAGTTTAACGGCCGTGCATCTGTCCCGGATAAGCGAGGACCTTATACTTTACAGCACGGCTGAATTCGGCTTTCTGGAGATCGGCGAGGATTACTGCACCGGCAGTTCCCTGATGCCGCAAAAGAAGAACGCGGATGTGCTCGAGCTTGTAAGGGGCAGGTCTGCCGGCGTCATAGGGGCGCTGAATTCTCTTTTAATACTATTGAAGGGGCTCCCTCATTCCTATAACCGGGACCTCCAGGAGGACAAAAAGTTCCTGTTCGAGTCAGTTGAACTGATCGCGTCCGGACTGGCGATAATGTCGGATCTGGCGGGGACCATACGATTGAACGGGGAGGAGGCGGCCGAAAAACTCGACGATGAGTTTATTTACGCCACGGACCTCGCGGAATATCTTGTCCGAAAAGGGGTCGCTTTTAAGGACGCGCACCGGATCGTGGGGAACATCGTGAGGCACTGTGTGGATAAAAAGATGAACATTTCCGACCTTTCCATATCGGAATTAAGGGGTTTTTCCGGCGAGCTGGACGAAGATGTTTACGGATACCTGAACCCGGAGACTTCCGTTAAAATGAAGAAGACACAGGGCAGCACCAACCCGGATCTTGTGAAAAAAGAAATAGCCTCCTGGAAGAAGAAGCTGGAGAGATAGCAGGGAGTAAAAATATGCATGAATTCTGTTACAAAAACAATATAGTGTGCTGCGAAGACGTTCCGTTGACCGAAATAACCCGGGAATATCCCACGCCTTTCTATCTGTACAGTTACAGGACGCTGATAGATCATTTCCGAAAGATACGCGACGCTTTCAAGGAAGCGGATCCCCTCATCTGTTTTTCAATGAAATCCAACTCAAATCTGAATATCTGCAAAGCCCTGATAAAGGAAGGCGCCGGCCTTGACATCGTATCAGGGGGGGAATTGTATATAGCGCTGAAGGCCGGGTGCCCTCCCGAGAAGATAGTATACGCGAGCGTGGGTAAGACAGAAAGGGAGATAGAACGGGCTATCCGCAAGAATATCCTTTTCTTTAACGTGGAATCGACGCCGGAGCTTATAATGATAGATTCCGTGGCGAGACGGCTGAGAAAAAGACCCAAAGTGGCCCTGCGACTGAATCCGGACGTTAAGGCGGACACGCATGATTATATAACGACCGGTACGCGGGGGAAGAAATTCGGTATAGATTTCAAATCCGCTGAGGACATTTTTGATAACGCGAATAAATATTCCAACGTGCGCCTTAAAGGCCTCCATGTCCATATAGGCTCACAGATCACGGACGTGGAACCTTTTGTGGCCGCAATATCCAAAGTGGTGGATTTTGTGGAGAAAAGCAGTATCGAGATAGAGTGGTTAAATATCGGCGGCGGGTTTGGTATCGTCTATGGCGAGGAAAAGGCCAGGACCGCGGCCGAGTTCGCCGATGCGATATTACCCCTGGTAAAACACAGGCCGTTCAAGCTGATCATTGAACCCGGCCGCTTTATCGCCGGCAACAGCGGGGTCCTTGTCTGCAAGGTCCTTTACGTAAAGGCCGGTTCCGCCGGCGGAGATTTCGCTATTGTGGACGCCGGCATGAACGATTTTATACGGCCGAGCCTGTATAACGCCTACCACGAGATATTGCCGGTTGTGAAGCGCAAGTCAAATCCGCGGAAGTATGATGTCGTGGGGCCGATATGCGAAAGCGGGGATTATCTGGCACTGGGCAGGGAGTTCCCGGAAGTCGTCGCCGATGAATACCTTGCTGTTATGGGGACCGGCGCTTACGGATACGTGATGTCTTCGAACTATAATTCCCGCCCGCGCCCTGCGGAACTGATGGTGATGAACGGTGAGGTCAGGCAGATCCGGCGGGCGGAAACCTATGCGGACCTTATACGCGGTGAAAAAATACTGAAGGAATTCAGATGAGCGTGAAGTATGATATTCAGTTCACTAAAGCCGCGGCAAGCGGCAATGATTTCATGATCATAGATGATAAAAGCCGCGGACCGGGTGCCCGGGATACTGATTATGCGGAAATGGCCAGGGACCTGTGCCGGCGGCGTGTGTCAGTCGGCGCGGACGGTATTCTTGTACTGGAAGATTCTTCCGAAGCTGATTTCAGGATGCGCGTCATTAATCCTGACGGTTCGGAAGTGGACATGTGCGGCAACGGAGCCCGGTGCAGCGCTCTCTACGCTGCGAAAAAGGGCTGGGGAGAGGATCCGACCTTTCAGACCGGGGCGGGCGTATTGAGCGCGGAGGTGAACGGGGACAGAGTGAAGATCAGGATGAGCGATCCTGAGGATATCAGGCTCGGATTTAACCTGGGCGTGGGAAGCAGTATAATGAACGTGCATTCTCTGAATACCGGGGTTCCTCATGTGGTCCACATAGCGGAAGAGGTTGAGGATTATCCGGTCAGAGATACGGGACGTAAGATACGCGAGCATCCCAATTTCGCGCCGGAAGGGACGAACGTGGATTTTGTGGGGGACATCAAGGATAACAGGGCTTTTGTCAGGACGTATGAACGCGGTGTTGAAGATGAGACACTGGCGTGCGGCACGGGAACAGTGGCATCCGCGGTGGTTCTGGGGCTGCTGGGTTACGCCGTTCCGCCGGTAAAGATGCTTACGAGAAGCGGAGAGGAATTGACGGTCTATTACAGGATGGCAGGCGCCAGAGTTACGGACGTTTATCTGGAAGGCACGGCCTGTCTCATTTATGAAGGGAGGGTGTGATTATGTTCAAGGGATCATATGTCGCTGTAGTTACGCCGTTCAAGGACGGCAGGGTTGATGAGAAGAGTTTCAGAGAGCTTATAGAATTCCATATAGACAACGGGACTGACGGTCTGGTGCCGTGCGGATGTACCGGGGAAGCCGCGACTCTTTCCATGGAGGAACAGAAGAGGCTGATCAAGATCGCCGTTGAAACGTCGGACAGGCGTATACCTGTTGTGGCCGGCACCGGTTCTAACTGCACAAGAGAATCCATCGAACTCGCTGTCTTCGCAAAAAAAGCGGGGAGTGCCGGCGTCCTGGTCATCACCCCCTATTACAACAAGCCTACGCCCGAGGGTCAGTACAGGCATTATAAGGAGATCGCGGAAAAAGCGGGACTTCCGGTAATACTTTATAATGTCCCGTCCAGAACGGGTATTTCCATGCTGCCTTCCACTGTGGCAAGGCTGTCAAAGGTAGACAATATTGTCGCGATCAAAGAGGCTGCCGGAAGCGTGCAGCAGGTGATGGATATTCTGGCTTTATGTGACATTACCGTAATTAGCGGGGATGATTCCCTGACATTACCGTTCATGGCGGTCGGCGCAAAAGGCGTTATAAGTGTCGCGGCCAATATCGTCCCGCGCAGGGTACACGATCTGGTACAGGCGTTCCTTGACGGAGATCTCCAGAGAAGCCGGGATATCCATTATGAGATGCTGCCGCTGTTCAAGTCAATGTTTATCGAGACCAATCCCATACCCGTTAAAACAGCGCTTGCTTTAATGGGCATGGTAAAGGAAGAGTGGCGCATGCCCCTGTGTGAAATGATGGATGAGAACAGGGAGAGACTTAAGAAGTCCCTCAGTGAATATAAGCTGATACCCTGATGCACTGAGATGCTGTGAACGGGAGTTAAAAATGATCAGAATAGGGATATGCGGCGTATGCGGAAAAATGGGGACGCGGATCGCGGGTCTTGCGGTCAGGGAACAGGACTTTGAGATAGTTTCTGCCCTTGAAAATGAGGGCCACCCCGCGATCGGAAAAGATGTCGGAGATGTCCTGGGGCTGGGAAAGCTCGGTATTAAGGTCCTGTCCGTCATGGAAGAGGTCCCGGCGGACATTGATTGCGTGATCAATTTTACGTTAGCAGGGGCGGCACTGGAACACGTGCGGCAATGCGTTGATAACGGTATTCCGATGGTCATCGGCACCACCGGTTTTGACCCGGACGGAGAAAATACCATCATGGAAGCCTCGGAAAAGATCCCTATCGTGTTCTCTCCGAATATGGCAATGGGTGTAAACCTGTTGTTCGACCTGGTAAGAAGAGCCGCGAGTGTTCTGGGACCGGGATTTTCCATAAAAGTCGATGAGACACATCATGTGCACAAAAAAGATTCTCCGAGCGGCACAGCCAGGATGATAGCCAGGATCATTAAGGACGCCTGCGGAAAAGATGTCGGTGTCAAAGCGATCAGGAAAGGCGAGGTCATAGGAGAACACGGGGTCGTTTTTGACGGTGAATATGAGGTGCTGGAGATCCGGCATAAGGCCAGATCACGCGATGTTTTTGCGGCCGGCGCCCTTAAAGCCGCGAGATTCGCCTCAGGCAGGAAACCCGGGTTATACAGCATGGCGGATGTGCTGGGGTTAACGTAAGTCAGAAGTCAGTAAGCAAGCGGTATACGAATCAAAAAAAAGGGACGCATGAACATCGAGTACGCGGATCGTTTGAAGCGGTTACCACCGTATCTTTTTGAGGAGATCGACAGGGCGAAACAGCTGGCTATCGCTGAAGGCAGGCCTGTCATCGACCTTGGCGTGGGTGATCCGGACCTTCCAGCCCCTGATTTTATCATCCGTAAGCTTAATGAAGCCAGTCGCGATCCCTCGGTCCACAGGTATGCTTTGAACAAAGGGCTGCGGACCCTTAGAGAGGCCATGGCTGACTGGTATAGGTCGCGTTTTAACGTTGACCTTGATCCTGATACCGAAGTCTTACCGCTCATAGGTTCAAAAGAGGGTATTTCGCATATTCCCCTGGCGTTTATAAATCCGGGTGACGTTGTGCTTACGCCGGATCCGGGATATCCTCCGTATAATTCCGGGGCTATATTCGCCGGGGCCGAAGTCCATGTAATGCCGCTTCTCGAGAAAAACGGTTTCCTCCCGGTTTTAGAGGACATCGATAGTGATGTCGCCGAGCGGTGCAGGATCATGCATATAAACTATCCGAACAATCCGACCGGAGCGGTCTGTGACAGCGGATTTTACAGCAGGCTGGTGGAATTCGCGCAAAGGCACGGCATCATGGTCTGTTCGGACGCGGCTTATACGGAGATCAGCTTTGACGATTTCAAACCTTTGAGTTTTCTTCAGACAAAGGGCGCAAAGGATACGGGCATTGAGTTCCACTCCCTTTCCAAAACGTTCAATATGACCGGATGGAGAGTGGGCATGGCAGTGGGAAACGCTGATATTCTCGCGGGCCTGGCAAAGGTCAAGGCGAACATTGATTCAGGCATCTTTACCGCGATACAGATAGCTTCTATTGAGGCCCTGCAAAACGCTGAAAAGGTCGTTGCCGGGATGAGAAAGACTTATAAGGAAAGACGGGATATCCTCATCAAGGGTCTCGATGCCGCGGGATGGGCAGTGCCGTGTCCGGCAGCCACGTTCTATATATGGGCGCCGGTATTCGGGAAGTATGATTCAACGGGATTGGCCAGAGCCGCGCTTGAGAAGGCCGATATCGTCGTAACGCCCGGTAACGGTTTCGGCGAGTTCGGCGAGGGTTACGTGCGCATGGCGCTTACTGTCGATACCGGCAGGATCGAAGAGGCAGTGAGGCGCATAAGAAAAGCCTTCTTTTCGTAACAGCGGAACAAACCGGCTTCCATACCTTAGTCCCTGCTCGGAAACCAGGCTTTAACTAAAAATGAAGGTTGATATGTCAGTGGTTTATCTCGGGATAGGATCGAATATCGGTGATAAAGAATACAACTGCGAACAGGCAGTTCGGGGACTGAACGGGACAGGCGGCATAAAGGTCGAGATGAGGTCCGCGTTTTACCGGACAAAGCCGGTTGGAGGGCCGCCGCAGGAAGATTATATCAACGGCGTGGTCGGGATAAAGACCGGGTTTTCTCCGCAGGAATGTCTCCGTGCCTGCGAACGGATCGAAAAAGACCTGAAACGGGAAAAGTCCGCGAAAGACCATCCCCGTATCATTGATATCGATATCCTTCTTTATGACGATGTGATCCTGAGAACGGATGATCTGACAATACCTCATCCGAGGATGCATGAAAGATACTTTGTCCTGCGCGGACTTGCGGAAGTCGCGCCGGACGTCAGGCATCCGGTGTTTAAGGAGACGATCCGGGAATTATACGAGGCAGTGAGGGAGCGCTGAGACAGTCGCAGGTGGAAACCTGCGGCTGAAAAGCGATTCACGATGATGCAGGTCATTACGGCTATAGAAGAGATGAGGCGCTATTCCCGAAATATTCGGGGGGAGGGTAAGACACTTGGTTTCGTGCCCACAATGGGTTACCTTCACGACGGGCATATGAGCCTTGTGGATGCCGCCCGCAAGGAATGTGATATTGTGGCCGTCAGTGTTTTTGTCAACCCGGTCCAGTTCGGCCCGGGTGAGGATCTGGACAGGTATCCGAGGGATATAGAGAGAGACAGGCACATTTCAGAGGAACACGGGGTGGATGTCATGTTCATTCCTTCAGAGGAAGAGATGTATCCCGATGGATACAGCACATTCGTGGAGCCGACAGGGGTTATTGTCCGGGGTTTATGCGGATTATCCAAGCCCGGACATTTCCGCGGCGTTGCCACGGTAGTTGCCAAATTTTTGAATATTACCAAGCCTCATGTGATTTATTTCGGCCAAAAGGACGCCCAGCAGTCCGTTGTTATAAAGAGGATGGTGGAGGACCTGAATATGGATACAGAGGTCCGCGTTATGCCCATTGTCAGGGAAGCGGACGGGCTGGCAATGAGTTCGCGGAACAGCTGTTTATCTCCGGAGGAAAGAGGACAGGCGCCGGGCCTTTTCCGTTCCCTGAAGAGGGCCGAAGATCTCGTGGCAGGCGGTGAATACTCGGCGGATAAGATAAGAACGGAGATGGAGAACATGATGAGGGAAACGCCTGATCTGCGTATCGATTACATAGAGATAGTCGATGCGCATGGTCTCATGCCGCTTGACCGGGTAAAAGAGAATACGCTTATAGCAGTAGCGGCCCGTGTAGGCAGGACCCGTCTTATTGACAATATCCGGATCGGGAAGACGCGGGAGTCAGAGGCTTAAAGCGTCAGAGAGTCAGGGAGGAAAGTATGATCAGGGAAGGCTTTGATTGCAAATATAAAGAACACCTGCAGAGAAAGATCTCGGAGCTAAAAAAAGAAAGGGGCGCCCTTATCATCGCCCACAGTTACCAGCGTGACGAGATACAGGAGATAGCCGATATCACCGGGGATTCCTATGCCCTGGCCCGCGCGGTTACCATGGCTACGCAGAAAACAGTGGTTTTTTGCGGTGTGTCGTTCATGGCGGAAAGCGCTTCCCTGCTGAATCCCGACAAGGTCGTACTTCTGCCGGTCAAAGAGGCGGGGTGCCCTCTTGCCGAAATGATCACGGCCGAAAAGCTGAGAAAGAAAAAGGACGAGTATCCGGAAGCGGCGGTCGTATGTTATGTCAATTCGTCCGCCGCGGTCAAGGCGGAAAGCGATATATGCTGCACGTCTTCCAATGCCGTCGAAGTGGTAAGGTCCATGAAGGAAGACAAGATCATCTTTGTGCCCGATAAGAATCTCGGGCGTTACGTAAGGGAGCAGGTGCCCGATAAAGAGGTCATTTTATGGGACGGGTGCTGTGTCGTGCATATGCGCCTTACACAGGAGGAAGTCCTGAACGCCAGGCGCGCGCATCCTGACGCCGAATTCATCGCCCATCCCGAATGCCGGAAGGAAGTTCTGGACATGGCTGACTATATCGGAAGTACCGCCGGCATGGTCAAATACGTTAAGAACTGCCCGCGTGAAGAATTTATAGTTGGCACAGAAATGGGGATCATCTATAAACTCAGACAGGATAACCCGGGGAAGAAGTTCTATGTTCCCACGAAACTGTTCGTGTGCGCCAATATGAAACTGACGACACTGGGCTGGGTCGCCCGGTCCCTTGAACAGATGGAATGGGAAGTCAGAGTGCCGGATGAAATAGCGACAGGCGCGCGCAGGTCACTGGAACGCATGCTCGAAGTAACGCAGAAGAAGTTGTAGGTTCCGGCCCCCGCACGGTATTAATAGAGGAGAGGGTTCATGTCACGGAAGACTCTGGGAATTATAGGCTGCGGAAATATCGGTTCAGCCCTGGCCAGGGCCGCGGCCGGGGAAATGACCGCGCATATATCCGCGCTGATCCTCTGGGATATCGATCCCCGGAAGACGGCGCTGCTGGAAAAGGAACTTTCCGTTGCCAGGACGGCCTCTGACGCGGAAGAGGTCCTGGCAACAGCGGATCTGACCATAGAGGCGGTGTCCCCTTCTCTCGCCCGGGAGCTGGTGAAGACGGCTGTGCGGAAGAGAAAGGATATCCTGGTAATGAGCGTCGGCGGCATACTGGATAACATGGAGCTTTTACAGGAAGCAAGGCAAAAGGGGGTAAAGATAATATTACCTTCGGGCGCGGTTTCCGGCATAGACGCCTTGAAAGCCGCCAGGATAGGGGGCCTCGACAGCGTGACCTTAACAACACGAAAGCCGCCGGGGTCCGTCAAAGGCGCGCCATATCTTAAGGAAAAAGGGATCGACATCGGGTCTGTGACAGAAGAGACGGTCATATTCGAAGGGAATGCCGCGGATGCCGTAAAAGCTTTCCCCAGGAACATCAACGTGTCAGCGCTTTTATCCATTGCAGGGATAGGCGCTCAAAAGACAGGGGTAAGGATAATCGTGTCCCCCGAATATAAGACGAATATCCACGAGATAGAGATAAAGGGAATGTCCGGCACCATTATTACCCGCACCGAGAACATCCCTTCTCCGGAAAATCCAAAGACAAGCTATCTGGCCGTATTATCCGCGATAGCCGCGCTTCGTGAGTACTTTGACACCGTCCGCGTCGGGACGTGATCCTCCCCCAAATCCCAACTCCCAGCTTTTTGACTCTCCTGACTCCCCCTCGACCCTTGACACTGCAACGCAGAAAGCCTGCTCCGGGGCATTCCTACCAGAAGAAGAGTAAACTTCTACAACCTATGGTCTACGTTTAAACTTTATTTTTCCAGGCTCGGCCGCGTCGGAATTGTAGTAACGTGTGACGTACTCTTCTTCTGTACGGAACACCCCGGAGCAGGCTTTCTACAAACACCCCCGGCAACTTGGACGTAAATGGGGACGGTTCTCGAATTAAACCCGGGGCGGGGGAAAAGTTAAACCCAGACCTGTCCCCAGAATCAATCCCCGACCCGTCCCCAGAATCAATCCCCGACCCGTCCCCCTATAAGACGCTTTCATCAAGAAGTAAGTCATTAGCGAGTCTGTTTCTGCCTTTGTAACTGGAGACTTTTAAAAAAACATAAAGGGGGACAGGCCTAAGATTAATTTTGGGGACAGGTCTGGGTGTGCAACTGAAACATGGTTTACACTTTAAACCGGGGACATCCTTTACACTTTCCCCATTATTTAATAATCCTCTTCTTTCTTAAATCAAGTATTCCTATTGGATGGAAGCTATAAGATAGCTTCCATTTTCCATCAGCAACTTCTTGCAGACCAACGGGTTGTCCCGTTAATAATCTTGTTACTGAATACATCGTGCCCTTAAAGCTTATTTCACCACTATGACGAACATGTCTAACTGTATAACCACGATCATATTCCGGCTTCTTTAGCTTTTTCCGATAGGGTTTTGTCGATTTCCTGTAATACGCGTTTGGAACATCTTGTCCTAAAGCTTCATGTGGCCGGTTATCGTTATAATCTACTCGGAATAGATCAAAGCGTTTTTGCTGGTCTTGCATATCCCGACTTACCGGATAAAGCGTTTCCTCTTTTAATGTCCGATGCATACGTTCATGGCGTCCATTCTGTTGCGGACAACCTTTATCTATACGCTCAGGAATAATCCCAAGCTGTATCCACCATACCGATAACCGGCTTAACCCTCCAGGACATTTACCACTAAACGGTGTTCCATTATCTACTCGTATCGCTTCTGGTAAACCGTATTCAGAGAATACTTTTTGAAATACTGCTCTTGTTTCTTTATATCTAGGGCCTATCAACCCTTCGCATTCCAGCAAATACCGGCTGTAATTATCGCTAATAGTAAGCGGATAACATACTCGCTCATCTCGTGTATGAAACTGTCCTTTATAATCAGCACTCCACACTGCATTT
>DAOVKF010000166.1 GCA_030631915.1 Candidatus Omnitrophota bacterium | reverse complement strand
CCTCTTTTTCTTTTTTCGCAGCTTTTCCAGATCCACGCCGGGATCGACATCGAGGACCTCGTCAAGGTTATATTCGTTGTCAAGGGCTTCTTCAACGGTCGCGAGGATCCTTTCCTTCCCGGTCTTGACGCCGAAGACCACATCCTTGTATTCTTTTTCTTTCTTCTTTATCCTCTGCGCCAGTTCCAGTTCCTCGGCACGGCTCAAAAGCGATATCTGCCCCATCTGTTTTAAATACATTTTTACGGGGTCGTCGATCTGAACGACCTTGCGGGCGCCTACCTCTTTCTTGCTTTTTTTCACCACAAAAGGTATCCTGTCGACCTCATCCTCGGATTCCACGATCCTGATATTAGCGGCCGCAAGCGTGCTGATAACATTATCGATCTCACCTGAAGAGACGAGACTTTCGGGCAGAGCGCTGTTCACTTCCTGATAACTGAGGAACCCCTTATCCTTCCCCAGTCTTATCAGCTCACGGATAATGGCCGATCTGCCCTTCTTTTCATTCATGTCGGCCGTGCCCGCGGAATCGGTCGCCTCCGTCTTCTTCGCTGTCTTTTTTTCGGCTTTTTTTCGCGGCATGATACCTCACCTTTATACGGCTACGCGGTCTTCTCTTTATATATCCTGTTGATCTTCATCAACAGCTCCCTTATCTCCGGATCGTTCCTGTCTTTCTCGGCCTGTTTCAGCATATGGGTCAGGGTCTTTAATTCCTCTTTCCTGTTCTCTTTGCGCATACAGGCCATACAGTCCCTGAATACCCTTTCCCCGTCCTCTGTGATGTCCGCCTTCGCGACCGCGCGGATAACCGCGGCCTTGGCGCGTTCATCCCCCTCCAGGCGGCTTAAGACCTTGCCCGGGCTGACAGTATCGTCTCCCACCCGTATCCCTTCTATTACGCCCATGACCTTTTTGATGTTCTCGTCGCGGAACATATGCAGGCCGAGCTCTGTCCGCATCGTCTCGAACATGTCCTTGTCCGAAATGACCAGCCCCAGCAGATGTATTTCACTGCTGACATAATTCCAGGGCGCCGGGGCATCCGTTGTTTCCGGCACGGCCCTGTAAGAATAATCGTTCTTCACCTTTTTCATCTCGTCCCTCAGAGCGCTTTCATTCACCCCGAGCCTTTCCGCCAGCTTCTTGAGATACGCGGATTTCACGATCGCGTTCTTTACCCTGGAAATAGTGGGAAGCATTTCGCCGGCGATCGCGGCCTTGTCCCTGATCTTTTCACCGCCGAATTTTTGCGTCAGGAGGTCCAGCTTGTAATCGAAAAGGTCTTTCGCCTTATCCGCTATATCCTCAAATCCCCGCGCTCCGTGTTTTTTCACGAAACTGTCAGGGTCCTCGCCCGGGGGTAAAGCCGCCACCCTTACGTTCACGTCGTTGTCTATCAGGATGTCGAGACCTCTCAGGCTCGCGGCTTCGCCGGCCTGGTCGGAATCGAAGACCATGACCGCTGTGTCGGCGTATTTTTTCAGCATGGCCGCCTGTCTGGGCGTGAGAGCGGTCCCCGAAGCGGCCACGATATTCGTAATGCCGTTCTGGAACGGGATTATCACGTCCATGTAACCCTCCACGATGAACGCGTGTCCCTTTTCACGCATCGCCCGCCTGCTGAAATTGAGGCCGTACAGAACGCTGCTCTTGCTGTAGATAACGGTTTCAGGGGAATTTATGTATTTGGGGCCGATATCATCCATGACCCTGGCGCCGAAAGCGACGATATTCCCCCTCTCATTAAAGATCGGGAAAATGATCCTTTTCCGGAACCTGTCGTAATCCCCCTTTCCCTTCTCGCTCTGCACGGATAAACCGGCTTTTCTCAGGATCTCGGCCGGGATGTTCCTTGCCGCGCAGTATTTCTGGAGGCCTTCCCATTCCGCCGTCGCGTACCCGATCCGGAATTGGGCCAGAGTATCGGCGTTCAGGCCGCGCCTTTCAAGATATTCAAGGGCCCCTTTCCCCTTCCCGCTCCCGAGGTTATCCTGATAATAGCCGGCGGCGATCGTGTTTATCTCGTAAAGCCGGGCCGTAAGGGATGACTCGCCTTCGTCTCTTTTGTCGTATCGGGGAAGTTCGACTCCGGCTTTCGCGGCCAGGGTTTCGACGGCTTCCGGGAAACCCATGTTCTCGTATTTCATGACAAACCCTATGACGTTCCCCCCGGCGTCACACCCGAAACAGTGATATATCTGTTTATCGGGAGAAACCATGAAGGACGGCGTTTTCTCGTTGTGAAAAGGGCAGCATGCCTTAAAGTTCCGGCCGGCTTTTTTCAGCTGAATGTACTCTGCCACCACTTCGACGATATCAAGCTGGTCCAGTATCCGGTCGATCGTTTCCTGCGGTATCTTCCCCATACTCACCTTTTAACGCGTTTAAAACCGGAACATTCGATGAAATCCAGATCCCCTTTCGGGTCAATGGCGTCAAACAAAAGGTTCACCCCGAGCGTGTCGCTTGCCATATGTCCGGCGACCACGTAATTCAGGAACTCGGCTTTCACTGTCTTATAGCCGGACTCCTTTATGTGCATGCCGACTATGGTCCTGAGGCCTGACTGGGACAACCGCGCAAAGACCCTGTCCGGGCCGTTCGTCCCGCCCGTCATGTCGACAAATATCCTGCCGGCCACGCTGTCCTCTTCGCCGACCAGGATACGCGGGCCGGCCCCTGTCTTCATCGCGTGTCTGTATTCCGCGATCTTCATGAGAAGATTCATGACGTTCCTGAGCTT
>DAOVKF010000055.1 GCA_030631915.1 Candidatus Omnitrophota bacterium | reverse complement strand
GGCAGGAGCATGGCAAACGACCGTTGCCTCAGCTCGGAGATACCCGAGTAGTTGCGTTCTGATCTTATATAAATTCCGGGGGTACAGGCGTGAAACGGTATAAATATTCCACGTTCGCTGACTATGTGAATAAATTTTCACGGAAAAGGATACTGGTCATCGGAGATCTTCTGCTTGACCAGTACATATGGGGAAGTGTTTCCAGGATCTCTCCTGAGGCCCCGGTACCTGTTGTGTGGGTGCAAAAAGAGGATTTCATGCCGGGCGGGGCGTGCAACGTGGCGAGTAATCTGGCCGAGTTCGGCGCCCGCGTCATGCTCGCAGGGGTTATAGGAAAGGACGCCCGGGGAGAAATATTAAAGAGCAGGCTCAGGGAACGGAATATCGCTATTGAAGGCGTTTTTGCGGATGGAGAAAGGCCTACCAGCCAGAAGACGCGGGTTATCGCCCATAGTCAGCAGGTTGTCCGGATCGACAGGGAGGGGACGGATGCAGTAGGCAAATCCCTTACGAAAAAAATAATTGACTATGTAAGGCAGAATATACGGGCAATTGACGGTATCGTGCTTGAAGACTACGGAAAGGGGATCATCACGCCCGCGTTACTGGGACCGGTCGTGTCGCTCGCCCGGAAACACGGCAAAATAGTGGCCGTTGACCCCAAAGAGAACCATTTTTCATACTATAAGGGGATCAGTGTCGTTACCCCCAATCATCACGAAGCCGCCAGGGCAGTGGGGTTCCCGCTGGAGAATACCGCTGATATCGAAAAAGCCGGGGAGAGGCTCTTAAAAAAGCTCAAAGCCGATAACGTTCTGATAACTCTTGGAGAGAAGGGGATGATGCTTTTCGGAAGGTCAGGGAAGCCGCACAGGATACCCACACTCGCGCAGGAGGTCTTTGACGTTTCAGGTGCCGGGGATACCGTGATAGCGGTATATACCTTATCCGTCGTTTGCGGGGCGTCTTCGCTCGCAGCCGCCCATATCGCCAACTGCGCCGCCGGTATCGTGGTCGGAAAAGTCGGTGTCGCGGTTGTGAATAAAAAGGAACTTTTAACAAAACTGAGACAGGTGACGGGGAGGAAGGGTTTATGAGGATCATAGCGGTTATTCCTGCCAGGTGGCATTCTACGAGATTCAAGGGTAAAGTGCTCGCGGACATAAACGGTAAGCCCATGGTCCAGCATGTCTGGGAGAGGGTAAAACGCGCGCATGAGATAGACGAGATCATTGTCGCGGTGGACAAGGAGAAGGTGTTTAACGCTGTGGAATCTTTCGGCGGCAAGGCGGTCTACACTTCCCCTGAGCAGCCTTCCGGGACGGACCGCCTGGCGGAAGTGGTCAATGCGATGGACGCCGACGTCATCGTGAACGTCCAGGCCGATGAGCCTCTGGTCCATCCGTTAATGATAGATGAACTCGCCCAGGCATTTGAGCTTGACAGGAATGTGCATATGGCGACGGTCATCAAACGCATCCACAGGAAAGAGGATATAACCGACCCGAATGTGGTGAAGGTCGTTGTGGACAGAAAGGGGTACGCGCTGTATTTTTCAAGAAGCCCGATACCTTATTTGTGCAGGGACCGTTCGAATGAGTCGGACTATTCAGCGGATGCCGAGGATGTGAGCGGCAGGTATTTCAAACATATCGGATTATATTCGTACTCCAAGGATTTCCTTTTTACGTATACGAACCTTCCGAAAGCCATGCTGGAGGAAGAAGAAAAGCTGGAGCAGCTGAGGGCGCTGGAGCACGGCTATAAGATAAAGACCATTGAGACAGTATACGATACGATAGGGGTGGACACCCCGGAAGACCTGGAGAAGGTCAGGGCGTTGCTGAAAGAAGGAAGCGGGGAGATATAGCCCCGTATCGCGCGAAAGCAGGGACAGGGAGGATCAGAGACCCTGGGAGGGGCGTGGCGAACGAGCGTCTACCATGTTCCGTACAGGGAGGATCCACACCGGGCGGAGGGCCCCTGGTAGGAACATGGTAGACGCTCGTTACTGCTGCCGGGGATGCCTGAGCAGGCAAGACAGCTGAAGGGGCGATGTGGAGTACAGACAGGTAAAAATAAGAGATATCTTCGTTGGTAAAGGCAGGCCGATCGCCCTGATCGCAGGTCCGTGTGTCATAGAATCGGCTCGAAGCGCCATGGACCATGCCCGGACGATAAAAGAGATAACCGCTTCTCTCGGGATGCCGTTCATCTTTAAAGCCAGCTATGATAAGGCTAACAGAAGCTCGATAAATTCATTCAGAGGGCCCGGTCTCGCCGAAGGGCTCAACATACTGCGGGATATCCGCGATACGCTGGGTGTCCCTGTTTTGAGCGATGTGCATAAAGAAAGCCAGGTGGAGGCGGCGGCAGATGTGCTGGATATTCTGCAGATACCGGCGTTTCTCTGCCGGCAGACGGATCTGCTTGTGAGGGCGGCCGCGTCGGGAAAACCTGTCAATGTCAAAAAAGGGCAGTTCATGTCCCCCGAGGAGATGAACAATGTTATCGCGAAACTGGAATCAGCCGGAAGCCGCGCAATAATGCTTACTGAAAGAGGCACGGCTTTCGGTTATAATATGCTGGTCAATGACTTCCGGTCGATCGTTATAATGGGAAGAACAGGTTATCCCGTGGTATATGACGCCACGCACTCGGTGCAGAAGCCCGGCTCGGAAGGGGCGTCGAGCGGAGGAGACGCGGAGTATGCGCTGCCCCTGTCGAAAGCGGCGGTGGCCTGCGGCGCCGATGCCTTATTCCTTGAGGTGCACGAAAACCCTGACAGGGCTTTAAGCGACGGCCGGAACATGCTGAAGTTAAGTGAGCTCGAGGATTTCATCAGGCAGATAAGACGGGTTGAAAAGGGCGTGAGGTGAAAATGAGCGTTTCAAGCGCGAAAAAGGTCCTGATGAATGAAAGCAGGGCTATAGCAAAACTCGCGGACAGGATCGACAGGGGGTTTAATGAAATAATAGATACCCTGGCGAAAAATAAAGGGCGTATTATCGTTACCGGGATGGGGAAACCCGGTTTTATCGCGCAGAAAGTATCCGCGACATTATCGTCGACCGGAACGCCGTCGCTTTATCTTCATCCCGCGGAAGCCCTTCACGGGGACATCGGGCGGGTTACGCGGGACGATGTCATAATAGCCTTTTCCAACAGCGGCGAAACCGAAGAACTGCTGAAACTGCTCCCCATAATCAAGAAGATAGGGGCAAGGCTCATCACGGTCGCGGGTAACCGGAAATCGACGCTGGCAAAGAACAGTGATTTTGTTATTGACAGTTCGGTTCGCAGGGAAGCCTGCCCCATGGGGCTTGCTCCCACGACCTCCACGACAGCGATGCTGGCCATTGGTGACGCACTGGCCGTGGCCCTGCTCGAGAGGAAGAATTTCCAGCCAAAGGATTTCGCTTTGTTCCATCCCGGCGGCACGCTGGGTAAACGTCTCATATTGAGGGTAGAGGACATAATGCGGAGGAAAGATGAGACACCCCTTGTTTCAAAGGGTGTCAGAGTGAAAGACGTGCTCCTAAAGATCACCAGAATGCGCGCGGGCAGCGCCAGCATAGTGGATGCCCGGGGGAAGCTGATAGGCATATTCACGGACGGTGATCTCCGGCGGCATTTTGATCAGGGAAAGGACCTTTTGACCCGTAAAGTGGGTGACGTGATGACAAGGAACCCCTGCAGCATAACGCCTGACAGGCTGGCGGCCGAGGCTTTCGAGGTCCTCAGAGACAAAAAAATAGACGAGATACCGGTCGTGAATAACAAGGGAAAGCTGGTTGGACTTCTGGATGTCCAGGACATTCTCAAGGCGGGGCTGGTTTAGAGTCAGAGAGTCAGAGAGCAGATGACAGGAAAATATCCGGAAGACATTATTGAAAGAGCGAAAAAGATAAAGCTTCTTTTGCTCGATGTGGACGGCGTGTTGACCGACGGCAGGTTGATATACGGTAATTACGGTGATGAGCTGAAAAATTTCGATGTCAATGACGGTCTCGGCATATTTCTTGTCAAAAAAGCGGGGATCAGATGCGTGATCCTTACTGCCAGGGCTTCGAGAGTCGTGACCAGGCGCGCGAAAGAGCTCAGGATCGACAAGGTGTATCATAATTTTCATTACAAAATAAACGCTTTAGAAAGCATAAAAAAAAGGTTCAAGACCGCGGATGATGAGATCTGTTTCGTGGGAGACGACCTTATTGATATCCCCGTGTTAAAGAGGGCAGGCCTGGCTGTCTGCCCCCCCAACGCCATGGAAGAAGTCAAACCTTTCGCGCATTTCCTGACAACGAAGAACGGCGGCCGGGGGGCTGTAAGGGAAGTTTGTGACCTTCTTTTGCGCGCCCGGGGGTTGTGGGATAAAGTGACGTCCGAATATTTTAAATGACCCGGAGGAGGCGCATGTCCGGGCCGGCGGCCCGGTTACGGCGGTGTCATGTACAGGATCAAGATAAAATCAGGATTTTGCGGCGCCCATAAGCTGAGAGGATACAAGGGGAAATGCGAGGCCCTGCACGGACATAACTGGCTTGTGGAAGTGGAAGTTCAGGCGGAGGAGCTTGACGCGACCGGTATGGTGATCGATTTCAAGGAGCTGAAGGATCTCCTCAATGAGGTCATTGTGGAGATGGACCATAAATATCTGAATGAGATGGTATATTTTGAAAAGGTTAACCCGACGTCCGAGAACATAGCGCGGTACATACACGAGACGGTCTCGGGGAAAAGGCCGGATCTGGTTTTAGGCAAAGTTACCGTATGGGAAACCGATTCGTCTTCGGCGGTTTATTCCGGATAAAAGACCATTTACTAAAGCGCATGAAAAAGAAAAAAGCGGTCGTACTGTTGTCCGGGGGTATGGATTCGGCAGTGACGCTTTATATGGCAAGACAGGACTATCAGTGCCACGCGCTTATCTTCGATTACGGCCAAAAAGCCGTCAGGGAAACAGGGTGCGCCAGGAAGGTCGCGCAAATGACCGGTTCCCCTTTTTACGTCCTGCGGATATCGTTTCCATGGAAGGGCAGCGCTCTTTTGGATGCGTTGGTTGACGTTCCGGCGGGCGCTGTGAGCGGCGGGGGAAACATCCCTTCCACATACGTCCCTGCGAGAAATATCGTTTTTTTGAGTTTTGGCGTGTCTTTCGCGGAAGCGATCGACGCGGAGGCGCTGTTTATCGGCGCGCATCAATTGGATTTTTCGAATTATCCGGACTGCCGGACGCCTTTTTTCGAAAGCTTCCAGGAAACCGTGCGTCAGGGGACAAAAAAGGGCGTGGAAGGCAGGGGTGTCCGGATCGTGGCTCCGATCATCGACAGGACAAAAAAAGAGATAATAGAGGCCGGCCTTGGGTTAGGGGTCGCTTTCGAACATACCTGGTCGTGTTACAAAGGCGGAGCGCTTCCCTGCGGCGCATGCGAATCATGTATGTTCCGCGCGGCAGCATTTGCCGAAGCGGGCATACCGGATCCGCTTCTAAAATAGCCGCCCGCGTCCCTTATAAGAGCCACGAACGACCTTTCGACTTCGTTTATCCCGAGCGAAGCCGAGGGGCTCAAGGCAGGCGAGTCACGGAATAAGATGGAGACCGCGAAGGTTTCGGAAATGTTCATATCGTATCAGGGGGAAGGGCCTTTTGCCGGCAGCAGACAGCTGTTCGTCAGGTTCTACGGGTGTAACCGCGCATGTATCTATTGCGATACATTACCGGAGAGCTATGAGACGTTCACAAAAGACGGTCTGATGAGGAAGGTCCTTGGCTTCAAGGACGCTTATAATGAGCTTGTTGTGACTGGCGGGGAACCTTTGCTTTTCGCGGATTTTTTAAGGCAATTTCTCGCGTGTTTCAAAAGCTTCAGCGAAAAAGCGGTTTATCTTGAGACCAACGGCACTCTTCCCGGGGAGCTGAGCAAGGTGATCGATCACGTGGATATCGTAGCCATGGATTTTAAATTTCCTTCCTCGTCCGGGGATACGGATGATATCTGGGATGCGCACGAAAAATTCGCGGAAACCGCCGCCCAAAAGGAATTGATCGCAAAGGCGGTCATAACGGACAGGACCACCATGGATGATGTGAAGCATATGGCGCGCATCATCAGGGGTATAAAGAAGGACCTGAACGTTGTGTTACAGCCCGTGACGCCGATGAACGCCATGATCAGGGAGCCGGACGGGGAAACGCTTTCGGGTTTCGCGGAATATCTTAAAAATACGACCGAAAAAGATATTATGATACTGGGACAGCTTCACAGATGTCTCGGTATCCGGTAGCAGGGGTCAGGGAGAGATGCCTAATGAACGAGAAGACGTCCTATGATGGGCTGCAGGAAGACATAAAAAAGGCCCAGCTTCCTCCCATTGACGTATGGGAGAACAAGTATCGGGACAGGATGTATACCGTAAGGTTTGACACCCCGGAGTTCACCTGTATATGCCCGAAGACAGGGCTCCCTGACTTTGCGCATATTTTTGTCGAATATTCACCGGCTGAATGGTGCATAGAGCTGAAATCCTTCAAAGAATATCTGGCGGCTTTCAGGCCCCTGGGTATATTTCACGAACACGCGGTCAACCGGATGCTGGAAGACATGGCAGGGGCTTGTATGCCGAGGTGGATGAAGGTCAGAGGTATTTTTAATATCCGCGGCGGAATAACAACGACTGTGGAAGCGGAATATTCAGGCACTGAATAGCGAAAGACCCCGTACAACGCACGGCATGCGATATACGAGAGACAAGTGATGACAAATGAAGATCAAGACCAGGCGATACTATGTCTACTATCTGTTAAAGGCCCTGATTTTCCTGGTCGGCCTGATACCGCGGAAAGCGGGTCTCATGTTAGCCTCTTTTCTGGGAAAAGCCGCGTTCATGCTGCTCCGCGGGTACAGGGACACAACGATATCAAACCTTGACGAAGCTCTTGGCCGTGATCCCCGCAGGAATACCCTGATAGCGGAAGGCGTTTTCAGAAATCTGGCCAAGAACGGCGCGGAGTGGATAAAACTGGCATCTTCGGGCAGGGAAGAGGTGGAGGCCATGGTGACCGAAGCCTCGGGTTTTGAACATCTGGACAGGGCGCTGGCTGAAGGAAAGGGTGTGATCCTGCTTGTCTCGCATTTCGGCAACTGGGAGTTGTTATCGATCTATCTTAACCTGAAGGGGTATAAAGGCACGGCAGTCGCCAGGAGGATATACTTTCATAAATATGACCGGTTTATCATGAGATTGCGCAACAGGTTCGGCGCTCAGGTGCTGTATCGCGATGAATCACCCCGGAAGCTGCTCAAACTGCTTAAAAGCGGAGGTATACTGGGTATACTGGCTGACCAGGATGTGGATAGCGTGGAAGGTGTTTTCGTGAACTTCTTCGGTAAGTCCGCGTATACGCCGGCTGCCCCGGTAAGATTCGGCATGGTTACCGGCGCCAGCCTGGTCCCGGCTTTTATGATACGCAAACCGGATGACACGCATAAGCTGGTTCTGGAAAAACCCCTGGTACTGTTACGGGGGCCAGACAGGGAAGAGGCATTGAAACTGTACACCCGGGCATGGACGGACGTTCTTGAAAAGTATGTAAGGCAATATCCGGAACAATGGGTCTGGATGCATCAAAGATGGAAGACGCGGAAATGAAGAGAGCCGGTATTTATATATTTTCAGCTGTCGCGCTTATCGGCGTCGCGTTTTTTGCGGCCCGGTTTTATACCCATGCGCCGTTAACGACGCCGCCGGTCAAAAGCGCGGCTGACGCCGTTGACGTGAAACAGAGGATTCTTACTTTTTCCATCGACGGGAAGACATCGAAAGGGATGAAAAAGTGGCATCTTGAAGGAAAAGCCGCTGAGATGGTCGGGGAGGAGATATATCTCGAAGACCTGAATGTCACGGCTTATACGGAAGAGCACACAGTGACCCTTGCTTCTGATAAGGGTATTTACCGCAGGGCGAAAGCCGAAGTCGAGCTTATCGGCAATGTAAAGGTCGTTTCAGAGGACGGCACTGTGTTGACCGCGGATCACGCTACGTGGTTCCAGGCGACAAGGGAGATCACCACCGATTCGGTGGTGAATATCGAGCAGCAGAGCATGCGCGCGACAGGAACGGGCGGTGTAGCTGACATTTTCGAAAAAAAGGCGGTCCTTCGCGCGGATGTTACGGTTGAAATGGAACCCGCGACTTTGATCAAATGCGACGGCGCCCTGGAAGTCGACTTCAACGAGAACAAGGCGGTTTTTTCAAGAAATGTCAGGGTGAAGGACAAAGACGGCAGTCTTTTTTCAGATGTCCTTACGGTGTATATTGATCCGGTGACGCATAAGGTCGCTGAGGTCATCGCGGAAGGTAACGTAAAAGTGCGGAAAGGGGAGAGCTATACGGTATGCGAAAAAGCCACGTATACGGATGGAACAGGCAGCGTGCGGTTAGAAGGTAAGCCGAGGGTGGTCATAGCTCCGGAAGAGTTGAACGAAGCCAGATTTTTTCGCGGCATCGGTGCGGCGAAGCAGTAAAGGGTCAAGGGAGGAGATATACATGCACTTACTGGAGACAAGGGGCCTTGTCAAGGAGTACGGGGGCAGAAAAGTCGTTAATGAGGTCAGTATAAATGTCAGAAAAGGAGAGGGCGTGGGGCTGCTGGGGCCGAACGGCGCCGGCAAGACCACGACATTCTATATGGTCACCGGTATTATAAAGCCTGACAGGGGCCGCGTTATATTTGACCGTAAGGATATAACAAGGCTGCCGATACATAAAAGGGCCCGTGCCGGCATCGGGTATCTTTCGCAGGAACCGTCGATCTTCCGCAAGCTTACCGTGGAAGAGAACATAATGGCTGTGATGGAAACCCTCGGATTCCCGCGGCGGGAAAGGAATCGTCAGGTCGATAATCTGCTCAATCAACTTAAGATATCCCATCTGCGGAAGAATAAGGCATATACATTGTCCGGTGGAGAGAGAAGGCGTCTTGAGATAACCCGGACCATGGTGACCAATCCGATGTTCATCCTCCTGGATGAACCTTTCAGCGGGATCGACCCCATAGCTGTGTTTGATTGCCAGGAAGTGATAAAGGAGTTAAAAGAGATGGGGTTAGGTGTTTTACTAACGGATCACAACGTGCGGGAGACACTGACCATTACGGACAGGTCTTACATAATGTTCGAGGGCGAGGTTCTCATCTCAGGGCAAAAGGAAGAGTTGATCAATGACCCCAGGGCCAGAGAGATATATCTGGGAGAGCGTTTCTCGTTATAAGGGGCAAGGAAAAAAAAAGGGGACAGCGCCCTTTTTATCCCACGGATTAACATCCGGGGAAAAAGGGCGCTGTCCCCTTTTTTCTATATCCGCCGAAAAAATGAGCTTTGACGAGGTCTGACCCCAGACCCCCGCCGGATCCGCGGCTCAACTTACCCGTCATACTATAACCCTGTAATCATGGTGGTTTCAGCACATCCGCCCCGTTGTTGAAAAAGATCCCCGCGCGGATAAAAAATTAAAGATACAAAAGTAAGAAAAATCGCCTTGCATTTTTGGCAGGGAAAGGTATACTCTAGTTATCGGTCAAGAGTTTTGCAAAGTTTTTAAGAAAACACACAAAATAAACAAAGGAGAAACTGATGAACACGGAAAGAACAAAGAACAAGGGTTTTGCCATGACGGTCATGGCAGTAATGGTTGTCCTGGTCATGGCATGGGTGGTGATCATAGCGCCAGTCCCAGAGGCCCAT
>DAOVKF010000155.1 GCA_030631915.1 Candidatus Omnitrophota bacterium | reverse complement strand
TAATTTCGGGATCAGGTACGGCCTTGTGACGACTATCCACGCGTATACCAATGACCAGACGATACTGGACCTTCCGCACAGCGACCTGAGGAGGGCGCGGGCCGCGGCAGTGAGCATGATACCGACGACGACCGGCGCCGCGAAAGCGGTCGGAAAAATAATACCCGCGATGGACGGAAAGCTTAACGGTATGGCCGTAAGGGTCCCTGTGAAAGACGGTTCAGTGGTGGATTTCGTGGCGGAAGTGGAAAAGGACGCTACGGTTGAAGCGGTGAACGCGGCCATGAAAAAGGCCGCCGAAGGCGCTATGAAAGGTATAATGGAATATACCGAGGACCCGATAGTATCGATCGACGTTGTGGGGAACGATCATTCATGTGTATTTGACGCTCTTGCGACCATGACCATGGAAAAGAAAATGGTCAAAGTAATAGGCTGGTATGACAATGAGTGGGGATATTCGAACAGGGTCGTGGATCTCATGGCCCTTATCGTAGAGAAAGGGCTGTAGCCTTTCTTTTATAAAATACTCAGGGTTTAAAAAATAGCCTGGTCATAGAACACCAGGCTATTTTTTTTGGACAAGATGTTAAATATACAAAAGTAAGAGATATCCCCTTGCATTTTCGCCAGAGTAAGGTATACTTGAAGTGTTGGTTAAGAGATTCAAAATGTATTTTAAAAATAACAAAACAAATAGGACGAAGAAGAAATGTATAGTTTACGAGATGTGAAACACGGGATGAGGGATACGAAAATATTTGTTATCGGAGCGCTGTTTATTGTTTTGTCACTGATCCTGGTACCGCATGCGATGGGGTCACCCGATGACATTAACAGGGACGGCTATCCGGATCTGATGTTTCCAGATTCTTTCATGGGAGGAACTACTATTTATTGGGGCGATAATGACACTCCCTGCGCTACTAATACAGCGTTTTCGCATGATTCTGCCGCGAATATTGCTATAGCTGATCTAAATAACGATAGTTATCAGGATATCATCTATTCTCTCTATAATGCTGAAAATAAAATTTACTGGGGAGACGCCGCCAATTCTTACTCCTCGTCAATGGCATTTGGGAATACTAATTCAGTTGATAGTTCAGTCGCGGATATCAATAAGGACGGGTATCTGGACATTGTAGGCTCAGGGCGCGGGGCCACAGACAATTCGTTCATTTGCTGGGGAGATTCCAACGCTTCCTACTCGGCTATTTCTGAGATCGGAGGAGCCACGTCCATGGACACCAGTACCATAGCGGATATAAATAAAGATGGTTATCTGGATATTGTATTCTCGGCATACGACTGGGCCGCTAATTCCGTTATATACTGGGGCGACGCCGGTAATTCTTATTCGTCAAAAACCGACCTTGCGTCTTCTCCCGGTGCGAACGGTAGCTCCATAGCGGACCTTAATAACGACGGTTATCTGGATATAGTGTTCGCGTCAAAGAGTAATAACACCAATTCCGTTATTTGCTGGGGTGACGCGGCTAATTCTTACTCAGAGACAACGGAGCTTGCCACCGGCGATACATCCGGTAACTCCATAGCGGACCTCAATAACGATGGTTATCTGGATATAGTGTTCTCGCAGGGCGCCTCGTCTTCCATTTATTGGGGAGACGCATCTGCTTCTTACTCGAGTAAGACAGACCTCTCAACCGGTTCGACGTATGGTACTGCCGTAGCGGATTTCAATAAGGACAGTTATCTGGATATCGCATTCTCGAGATGTTTTGACCCTTCACGCATCTACTGGGGGGATGCCACAGCTTCTTATTCAAGCACAACAGACCTCGAACAACATTATGATTGGGGCATAGCGGCCGCAGGAAGCTGTATACCGGGAAGCGATTCATTTTTTGGTAATGTAATCCCTCTATGGGAGACTCAGGGAGGCTATGGTCTGGAGGTTGTAAGTTCTGCGGAATATCAGGCCATATGGACAACATATCACCTGCTTAATGAAGGGGCGCTGACAATGGCCGCGGCAGATATAGCGGAACTTACACAGTTCTATTTTGACAAAAAAAGCGGCCAGTCGCAGGTTGAAACGGTCACGGTTTCAGGTATAGAGTGGAGTTATTTTTCGGACGCAATACCCGAAAAAAGTTACGGGGACTCCTGGTATGAGGCAGGTACGGACACATATTACTTTTACCTTGGGAGCGGTCTTCAAGGGGGCGGCGGCGAAGGAGGAGGGGTGCCTGAACTTCCTGCTGCCACAATGCCGTTCATCGTTACGATTTGCGCTTTTGCCTGTATTTCGGTTCGCACACGCTGCCGAAATTGATGATCAGTTCCACAACAGCGGAGTCCAACCTTTCCGTTTTTACTGATCTTTGTTTCCATCATGGGCTCATTTCCCGAACATCTAACTTTTAATTGCGCTAATCCTAATTATATAGTATAATGTGTTTAAAATGAACATAGCACACCTTGGGCACAGAAGAATATGGTTAAAGATCCTATCAACGGTCATGGTGTGCCTGTTTTTCATGAATACCATCGCAGGGGCCTTACCGCAGAGGATCTTTCCGGTTAGCAGGACCGTGCTCCAGGTCCAGTCCATGTTCAAGCCGATACTGGATGTAACCGGCAAAGAATACGAGACGCAGCTCAGGATAGAAACAGCCGTTATCCTGGCGATGATCTTACGGGACGATATCAATTCTTTCCAGGATATCAATGCCGCGCTTGACGACTGGTACAGCGCTCTTACGGGCCGGGGGAAAAAACGCGTTCTGCGGGTGATATCCAACCCCGCAAGAAAAGACGGTTCTGTGACCGTGAATTTGGAATTGTTCCGGGGGTCCTGGAAAGGCAAAAAGTTCAGGATCACTTCAGCCTGTAAGAGTATAGCCGATATCCAGGCTGATGGAAACAGAGTAAAGATCGAGAGAGTATTTGATGACAGATCTTCCGCGCGGATAAAAAATCCCGATATGACACGGACAATGATCGCGGATGACGACCTGTACGTTCTCAAAGAAGACGCTGCCAGAGGGGTAGAAGAAGTGATCTCTCAAAAAGCGAGCAGCATCGTGGTTGACGGTGAAACAGGAGAAAGGAGGTATTTTAAGCAGGGCGACCCGCTCAGTCGAATGCAGGCTGATGTTTATATGAAAGAAGGCGAGTCATGGGATCTGCCTGCC
>DAOVKF010000144.1 GCA_030631915.1 Candidatus Omnitrophota bacterium | reverse complement strand
TTCCATTGATCGTTACAAAGAGACCCTGGTTGATATGGCCGATGAGGGCGAAGTCGTGAACATTCCTGACGCAAAAGGGCTTTATATGCTCTCCAGACGGATATCCCTGCGGATACTGGAACTTTATGATGAGGCGTTGCGTCTGAGCAGGGACAACGCTTCCGATATAACCATGCGTTTGAACGCGGAACAGGCGCGGAGTTTGACGGAAGGAGCTTTTGACCTTCTCGCGCAGATCAAAAAGAACACTCTCAGGCGTGAAGGATTTGATGACAATATGGACTCATTTATCGATAAGTCCGCCGTTATAGACGATATCGCCGGTCAGTTGAGTAATATGTCCCTTGCAGTATCAACGATGACCGGGGAAGGGCTGCGGGAGCTTATTTCTCTGAAAAAGATGTGCCTTGCCGCTTATAACGGTTTCAGGACCATAAATGATCTTGCCGATGAGCTGACGGCTGAAAATCCCGGCAATACTGTCATGGCCTCGAATAAGGCCGTGATCGAGAGCTACGCCGGCCCGCTGCGGTCTTACGTAAACACTATCGACGCCAGGATAGACGACGCGATGCTGAACACAGGTACGGCGTGTGTCTATACCCTGGCCGTTGACCATGCGGATCTTTCTCAGCGCGTCCTGTCCGTTGTTCAGTCCGTGACCGGCGGTCCGGAGGACATGGAATACGCCCGTGTTCTGGCCGAAGAAGTGGTAACGGATATATTCCGGTCAGCGGTCTCTTCGAACCGCGTGTTCTCTGATGATTTTGAGTTCGGGACCGATGATTACTGGGATGAAGTGTTCCTTTGTGATTCATCTCAGGGCGTTACATCGGATCCGGCCGGCTCAGGTGTCGTTTGCGGGGACTATGTGCTTGAATTGAGAGGAAATTCATCACGGGTTCTAAAGGATCTGGGTGACCTTACGCCTGCCGGGACTGTTACTATCAGCTTTGACGGCGCTGTATCCAGTCTGGAAAGCGGGGAATATCTGGACCTGGATTTCTTTGACGGCACGACATGGCATAACTCCGTATGCCGGATATCCAACAGCAGGAACGGTCAAGGCTTCACGTTAAAGAGCTGGGAAGCCCCGGATGCCTATATTTCGGAGAATAACAAAATAAGGTTTATCTCACGGGCAAGCGGAAGTGGTGATTATTGTTTTGTGGATAATGTCGTGGTGTCAGGCACTGAGAGGGAGGGACTATCCCGGGAGGCCATAGAAGGGCTGAAGGGACAGGCAGCGTTATGCGGCGATTCGGCACGTCAGAGCATAGTATCGCGTATCGGTTCTTCGGGTGACCGGCAGGAATTGATGGCGCTTGCGGCAAGCGATATGAAAGCCATAGATACTGCCAGGACCATAGCCGCCAAAGGAGAAGATATAGAGACGCTTATAACCCTTTCCGGAGTTATTGAACCGATCGTTAAGGGGATCAGTGATCTGTTGCCTCTTTCGGAGAATGACGATGACACGGCTGTCCTTGACGGGTATATCGCGGATTCCGAAGAGCATATCAGGGTTCTGCTTGAGGACCTTTTGCCCGGCCGGGTTGTAATAAACGGTGATTCCATCATTGCGCGACAGTTTGCCGTGGCCGTGTTCCTGCGTGACATGGAAGCGAAGAGTGAGCTTCCTTCATCAGAACAGGGACTGAAAGCTTTGAAATTCACGGCAGGCCGGTTGGCTGACATATCCCTGGAAAAAGTTTTTGAGGCGTTTGACGCGGCATTACCGGACCCGGAGAGCAAAGGTCTGATCATCACGGCCCGGTTCGCCGGCGATAATGCCAGAGAGGCCGCGGAAGACAGTAAACGCATAATGGAAAAGATCGACAGGAACCTGAACATGATAGACAGAAATACGGCCCTTACCGCCGGAGCAAACGCCTGCCTCGACCTCGCGGCCGCATCAAGCGGCCTGTTGCATTCACATTCCGCCGCGAACGCCATGCAGGCGAAAGCTTATGTTTATCTGGCGGAAGAGTCCGCGAAACAGGCCGATAATTTCGTCACACAGGCGATAGAGACGTTCGATGCGTATCCTCTGGACGATACGGTGAGAAGCAGCGTATCGGAAATAACGGCATTAAGCGGAGAAACGTCAGAAAAAGCCTCTTCCTGCCGCAAGGATTTTAAGCAGGACTGGGTTACCCCGTTTATTCTTGAGGCGGATGGTACGGCGGCCGCGGGGTCTTATTCATCGCTTACGGCGGATTACTCGACTTCAACTACTCCCGCGGGTAATGCTATCTTAAGCGTTACGATCGTTGACCCTGAAAATAATCACGACATGGAATTCAGGCTGAAAGACAGGAAGCTTGTTTCTGTAACTGATAAGACGGAAGCTGTAACAGTGGAAACGGATTCACATAATACTTCGTTCATGATCTCCTCGGACGGCAGTTCCATATGGACAGTGGATATGCCGGATGGAAGCGGCGTAGTCTTATATGACCGTTATACGGCGCAGTCGACTTATAGCATGCCCGAAGGAATGCCGGAGTGGTCCTGGAAATTGACAGAATTCGTGGGCGCTTTTGATTTCAGCGAACTTGAAGGCGAATACACGGAATCTTTCCGTAATAATATTTTAGTGAAGAAGGTAATGGAAGGCGTGACCGAATTTTTCAGCCGGGTCGTGCAGGCGTATCAGTATGCGCTTCAGGAACAGATCAGCGCCCAGGAGCAGGAGGAGATAGAATATTACATGCCTTTTGTACAGATGCTCGAGATGACAAATCCCATGATACTCGTTTCAGGCGGCATAGGATCGATCGCTTCATGGATAGTCGCGCAGGGGGCCCATATAACGAACTGCGCGATGAAATCTCTTCTCGGTTATTTTGAAGGGCAGGATGTCACACTGGATACTGAGGAGCGCATATCCGTGTCCGCGGTCATCTCTGATGTCCTTTTCGGGTTGATAACTCCCGCTTCTGTAGGGGAGATAGAGACAACGATGTTTACACTGAAGTCGATAGCCGCTGCCAGCGGTATTACGCTCCATGGCGTCAGGACGGGTCTTGACGGTATGGCCGGCCGCCAGATGCCGGTTATCGCCCTTGTTGAGGAAGCGATGCAAAACCATATGGTTCTGGTGAGATCAGTGGAGGATATAGACGGCGACGGCCACGTTGACGTAGACGAAAAAGTCACATATGTGTCTGACGGCATGGAAATTACCGTATCAGGCAGCGCGTTCCGTGAAAAATTCCGGGGCTGCGTACTTTCTCCGGAACCGGCGGATGCGTTTTCCGGTGGCCTGGAGATGACCGATGAGGACCTTATGAAAATAGCCGGTTCCGTGGCCGATATACTCGAAGTGAAAACGGATAACCTGGTCGATTATCTGGGCTCTTTAAAGGATTACATGGACGAGATAAAGGAAAACATATCCCTTTCGGTAAATTCGATCCAGGCGGGGCAGT
>DAOVKF010000014.1 GCA_030631915.1 Candidatus Omnitrophota bacterium | reverse complement strand
TCCCTCGAAGCAAACGGCCTTCTGGACAGTCAGGTTGAACCCTCGGTGTCCGGGCCACCGCGACGCTACTACACCATAACCCCCTCGGGCCGCGAGACGCTTGGGCAATGGAAGGCGATCTGGGACCAGACAAAAGCCTTTGTAGACATCGTTTTGAACGGAGGCTTGCATGACTGAGAGTGTGGATGCCTATTTGAATGCGCTAAAATCAGAACTTGCCGACAGCGATCCAGCCATCGTCCAGGACGCCCTTGCCGATGCGGACGAGCATCTGAGAAGCGCACTGGACAACGCCCGGGAAAATAATCCTGGTACCGGATACAGCTTCCATCAGGCCGGATTTCCGTGACAAGCCTGCCGAAACCCTGGCCGTTCCAGTCCTCATCTTCATACTTATACATAGTCCCGTCAGCCAGTGTCCTGGTCTCTAATCTTCCGCTTGGATCATAATATGTCGTTTCAACCGCTTCGGCTTCCATGGAGTCCATAAGTTTGGTGCGCGACAGGCCGATTATCCTGTCGCACAAGATCATCTTCTGCCGCATCTTGCCGTCCTCGATCACCCATTTTCCTTCGACGCCTTCCAGATGCCAGTCGGGGATGTAAATCGCGTATGATTTACCAACGTAAATATACTTTCCACTGCAGTAGAGGGGATCGCAATGAAAAGGGCAAGGCCCCCACCCGGGCTTATAATACGACTCATTGGTCTGGAACCCGCGGCTGAAGAAGCTCTGCCCTTCGGGTTCCGCGCTAAAATTGGTATGTATAAGATCTTGCCCCACGCTTTCATAATCGATAGACACTGTGCCGAGCTGCGCGATATGGTCAAATATCTCCCGGCTGTCAGCGGCTATGCCCGGAAGCATTTCCTGCTCGCTTCGCATGAACTTTACGCGCTGGGCCCAGACCGAATCATCCCCGTCCACGTCAGAATCGTTATCCAGGTCAACCGTACCAAGTTCTTCATCCGTAAGGTTTCTTGTCTCCAGGACAAGGGCAAAGGTGATGACCCTCTGCAGCCAGAGCTGGTCGTCTTCGTCAAAATCCCCGTCCCGGTCTATATCGACGCGGTTCCGGAGAGCGGCTTCGAGTATGGCTGTATCGGCGGCGTCGACCTTACCGTCCTTGTCCCCGATACCGTCGCCGTTCGTATCCGGCCCGGTCAGGTCCGCCCTGGCTTTTGTGCCGCCGAAACCTTCCACGTCAAGCGTAAGCAGGGGTTCCGAATACCACGCGTCAAACATGCCTTTTATGATCTCCACGTCCACCAGTGTCACGACACCGTCGCCGTTAAGGTCCGCCCTGGTATAGAACTTATTCGCGTTCTCAAGAAGCTTGATATCAGACACGTCTATGACCCCGTCGCCGTTGATATCGCTCAAGGCCAGTTCTTCGGCGGAAACATCCAGCTGGTAATAAAGCCGGAGGAGCGCGGCTCTCACGATCTCCACATCCAGTTGATCAACAATACCGTCGCCGTTAAGGTCTGTTTTTTCTATCTCCCCGAAAAGATTCGCGCCGTGGGCGATATCTTCTATCTTATTCCTGTCATGCAGGTCCCTTGAACCGTCAGGTTCGTCCGGAACAGGCCCGCTGAAATCCGGCATCTTCTCGTCCAGTTCGACGAACAGGGCGACATCCTTACTGTCGGTTATGCCGTCGGGATAAAGGTCCGTAAGATCGGCGAATCCCGCCGTATCCGTCGCCTCTTCGGCGTCTATGCGGCCCTTGAGGGCTGTTATGATATCCATATCCGTGTTGTCCACCACGCCGTCGGAATTTATGTCGGCGATATTTCGGACAAAGGCATTGCTGAGCTGTAACCTGTAATCGGCATCAGAACTGTCTCCGATGATCCGAAATTCAATAAAGTGGACGCCTTCCGTGAGATACGCTCTCACATGGCCGTCCCGGAAATTCGTCCGGTCAGGCGGGATCGTCATCTCGCCGTAATACTCTCCGTCTATGAACACGTCGAATCTGTAATCTTTGCCGTACAGGGGAACGTCTCCCCACACCCAGTCGTAAGCCGCCCCTTTGCCGTAGTCCCTTACGGAAATACCCGTTTCATATGTACCTGCCAGGGATATGTCCATATCGTATATAAAATAATTGTCCACAAGGCCGGAGACCAGGGTGCCGGCTTCAACGGCGGCGTTCGTATCATAGAAATACACCGCGTCTTTCCTGATCGAGACAGCCCCGGTATTGTCAACAACGGCCTGTATATCCTCCTCCGTGACCCCGGCCCCATCGCCGGCCAGGGCGGCGCACTTCGCCGTATACGCGACATCCTGCATCACCTCAAAGGTGATATTTTTATCCTGAGAATACAGGAAGAGGTCCGCCATGGCCACATCGTCTTCATCCACAAAACCGCTCCCGTCAAGATCGGCTGAGATAATATCCGTTTCCGTGTGTTCAAGCGACTGATACTGATCCGTTATGAACTCCATTATCAGCGCAAGGTCCCGGTCGTCGACAAGGCCGTCACCGTTGATATCGGTCCTTAAATATACCCCCGCCTTATTCTTGAATATGGTAATATCATTACTGTCGATATCCCCGTCACCGTCCAGATCGGCGTTATCCAGAGCGGCGCTCTCTATACCCACCCTGAACAGTCCGGAAAGGTCGCTCCAGACCCCGCCCGCTTCTTCGTCCGTTATCTCCCCGTCGGCATTTCTGGCGTAAAGGCCGTTCAGGAGGTCAAGGGCCTTGTTAAGGTCATTCTCGTCTATGACGCCGTCCGGCCGTTCATATCCGCCCGCGCCGCCGTTCTCGAGCGGGTTCCACTGCCCTACCAGGTCCACCTTGACGATCTCAGCGGGAGAGACCTGTTTCATCTTAAAAAGCATGTTAATTATGCCCCTCATCTCGGCGATATCGTTCGCGTTAACGTGAAGGTCACCGTTTATATCCGCTTCCGAATAATAATCGACAACCAGTTTAAGCGTTTCGAGGTCATCCTTGTTGACGACACCGTTCCCGTCGTAATCGACAAGATCCCTGGCCCAGTTCTCAACACCGTCCACGGAGGGCTCGCCCATGACAGCGGGCCATACACTGAGCGCCAGAAGCTGTGCCCTGGCCAGGCTTTCTATATGCTGAAGGTCCCGTTCGTTGACCACACCGTCGCCGTTAATATCCAGGTATCTTAGGAACCGTTCTATGACCCATAACCTGTCATTTTCGTCTATACTGTCATCGTCCACGAAATCAAGCTTTTCCAGATATTCGCCGGTCAGTCTCTGCGTAAGGTCAGTAAAATCCTTCATCCTTTCCGCCTCGTTCACGTCCATGGCGTTTATGATGCCGTCGCCCGTGACATCGTATGTGCCGATGATATTACTGATGACCTCCCCGGCCCCCGAAATCGTTTCCTCCGGGGCCGCGAATTGCAGTCTGCTGCTTATATGCGTCAGCCTGATCCTGTCGTCTTCTGATATGACCGAGTCCCCGTTTATATCCTCCCCGGAAAGCGCGATCAGGCCGTCCAGCAGGCTGTAATCCGACTGCGTGACCTGCCCGTCACCGTCCAGGTCCCTGTCAAGCAGGGCTCTCTGCATTATATAGTTAAGGTCCGTTACCGTATCTATCGCCATGTCCCTGTAGCCGGCGATACAATGATCCGTGTACAGGTAGACACTTCCCGAGGTATATCTGTTTTCGACGTCTGTTACCGTCATTACCGGAGTATCTCCGTCAAGATATATATTGAAGGTATTTCCCTCATTCTTCACCCTCAACTTATACCAGGTATCTTTATTGATCTCATGTCCTATCTGGACAAAATCGTGATAAACGGTTTCGTTCCCTTCAATAATGAAAAAATCTATCGAGTTATTGTTGAGCTCTATCCTGTAACAGTTATGAGGATCCCTTGCCCGGAAAAGCACACCTGCGGATTTGTCGTAGCTGTTGAACCTGATCCCCGCGGTAAGGTCCACATCCTCCCACGCGCCGTAATAACCGGTGGATGCGTAGCCGTATACATTCGGATCCGTCTGCCACAGGGCGTTGCCTTTCAGGTCCCACCCGCCGCTTACCGGCGTCCACACGCTTGATCCTTCCGCCGAGAGGTCCTCTTTTATGCTGCAGGCGCATTTCATGGAATCCAGGGACGGGTAAAGGACAGGCAGAGCTGATATGGCACGCAGGATCTCTTCTTCGGAAAATCCAGCGCCGGTCTGAACGGAAAGATCATGGGTCTCGAAAAACCGGGCAAGATCGAACATGAGGCTGATATCGTCACCTGAGACACTCCCGTCCCGGTTGATATCATACTTCTCGATGACTCCTTCAAGTTCCGCTATACTGTCATTGTTTATGGTCGAATATTTGCCGCCGAACAGGGCGTTTTCATACCGGAAAAGGAGCGCTTCCAGGGACGCCATATTCACATCCACTATATCGACTTTTCCGTCACCGTTTATGTCCACTCTCTCATTGATACTCCGGGTAAGAAGTTCCAGGTCATGTATGTCGAGCAGCCCGTCCTTTTCACGCGTAAACGCGCCGGCCTCCATACCGGTGATATCCAGTTTCTCTATGTATATCGGTTCAAGCGGCGGTTTTGAGAAAATCCTGCGGTCGTTCGTCTCCACTATGCTTCTCATAACGGAAATATCGTCTTCATCCCACCTGTCATCCTGATTCACGTCAACAGAATATTTCAGGGCCCGGATCAACGTATCCCTGTCCGAAGGGCCGACAACCCCGTCTCCATCCAGATCGGCTCTCCTGAGAACTTCCGGAGTTATCTCGAACATGCTGAATATCGATATTATTTCCTCAAGATCATGTTCGTCTGTCACGCCGTCCCCGTTGATATCCAGCTCCCTGTAAAGCGCCAGATGTTTTCGCAGCGTTTGTTCGTCCAGACTGTCGACAATGGAATCTTTGTTAATATCGGCTGACCGGCGCTCTTCAGCGGAAACAGCGTATCTGTTAAAATCGATTATATCCTGTATCACCTCCTCATCGGTGTCGTCTATGATACCGTCGTTGTTTATGTCCACGTATTCCGTATGAAGTATTTCCGCGGCTTCTATATCCG
This sequence comes from Candidatus Omnitrophota bacterium, assembly GCA_030631915.1. Lineage (GTDB taxonomy): Bacteria > Omnitrophota > Gorgyraeia > Tantalellales > Tantalellaceae > DAOVKF01. The sequence continues at coordinate 13,443 of DAOVKF010000014.1, read as the reverse complement.
CCTCTGTAATAAGGCCGTCCGGGTGGTAATCAATGCTTCCATCCGGGTTTCTCCCCGCGATATCGCTTTTCTTCAGGCGGTCTTTCTGATATATGGAGACGACTATACGCTCTACCAGCTCCGCGTCCCGGGTGTCTATAAGCAGATCGTCCGTCTGCCCTTCGGGCGCCAGCACGTGACTCATGTTGAACCTGTCGAATTCCTCACCGGTAATGCCGCCTTCCCCTTTGAACAGCATACCGTCCCCGTTACCGTCATAAAATGCTATTTTCTCTTTTATGAGTTCCTTATCGTATATGTCTATGCGGCCGCTTTCGTCCAGATCCAGTTTGAGCGATCCTGTATACGTGTCGTCTATACTGTTTTTGTCAAGGGAGGTGACCGTGCCGGATCGATTCACGTCACGGGTGTTCATCATCCTGAACCGGCCTATCTGCACGCTGGAACTGTTATCCGCGAGCGCGTTCTTCCATACAAGCTGGACAATATGCGCTCCCGCCTCTATGTCAAGGTTGAGTTTCCCGGTCTGATATGTATCCCTGTCAGGCTCTATGAGGATATCCCCGCGGAAAGCGTTATCCACATATACTTCGAACCGGTACTCATAAGTGGCATACGGGAGTTCCTGATAGTTAAAACTTCTGGCATCAAGTTCAAGGTCGTAATTACAGTCGGTCTTGCTGTCGACAAGATATGTCACGTATGAGCCTTTCTCACGCGCGTACACGGTATCGCCGGCCGGGGTAAACCCGAAACGCCCGTTGATACCGTCTATTACAGCGGTCTGGTTACCTTTCCTGACTATAGTGTAGCTGCCGATCACCGATTCAGCGATATACACGTCATATACGTCGACGACACCGTCATTGTTAAGATCGGCAAGTTCCAGTTCATGGTCGTAAACAGCGCCTTCGACATCCGAAAGGAGAATTATATCCGTAAGGAGCTCCACGTCATGGGCATTTACTATCCCGTCGCCGTTTATATCCGTATTCGTGAACACCTCTATCGCCCGTTCAACTATGGCCGCCGTATCCCGGGTCAGGGAAATACCCAGGTCCTGCACCCGGTCCATACCATGCTTTAACGCCTCGATGATATCGTACAGGAGCGACACATCGTTCGCCGTCACCTCCCCGTCGCCGTCTATGTCGACGGAATGGATCTTCAGCAGAGAAAGCTGGTCGAGATCGTTCCTGTCGACAACACCGTCATTATTTATATCCGCCCTCTGAACGGTCTCCGGCAGGTATGTCTGGACATTTTCGAGAAAAGAGAGCATCTGATTAAGAAGGTCCAGATCATCCATGTTGATGACCCTGTTACAATCGACATCGCCGTTCTTGAAAACATTGATCAGCTGCAGCATCCTGTATTCATCTTCCGGAGTGACCCTTCCGTCACCGTTCAGGTCCGCCATCTCTTTTTCTTCGGCCGTAATACCATACGACAGGTATTGTATCGTTTTCTCCATGAAGAGCTTATCATATGGATCGAGCCTGCCGTCCGAGTTCACGTCCACATGCCCCAGAAGGACTTTACGCATTTCCTCAAGGTCACGATCGTCCGCGACCCCGTCCCCGTTTATATCGCATCGTGCCAGATCGTTAAGTTCTATCTGCCCGGCTTCATGGGCACCCGCAAGAAGACCTTGAAGTTCCTCTATATCCGCCTCGCTCACTTCGCCGTCCCTGTTAACGTCGATCAGGCGGTAATTTACAATATCTTGCCCGTCTATCTTTTCGTCACCGTTCACATCATACCCTGCCGGCACTGATACCGTCTGGTTGTAAACCGCCATACTTTGTTCCAGCAGTGATATGTCGATATCCGTCACTTCTCCGTCGCCGTCTATGTCAGCTTTGATTATGTCCTCCTCCGTGACGTTCATCTCCATGGCTCTCAGGATCTCCTCTAATCTGTCAGCGTCGTTCTCATCGATAACTCCGTCGTGATTGACGTCCTGCAGTTTTTCCAGCACGTCCAAAAGCAAAACTTTATCTGAGGCGTTGATCTTACCGTCTCCATTGATGTCCGCCGCTTCTATCTCCTCCCTTGGCATGATCTCGTCGCTTTCGGCCGCGAACTGGAAGATGCCTTTGATATAGTCGACATCCCTCTGTGTAGCGCCCGGTATCCCGTCCACATCGCATCTTGAAAGGACGCCGAACATGTTCTCGAAGACCGCTATATCATCGCCGTCCACCTGTCCGTTCCTGTTTATGTCCGCTTTTCTGACTTCTTCCTCGGTGAGGTTCATGCTGATGGATTCGACCACCGCGGCAATATTCTCAAAATCAAGCCTGCTTATATCCCCGTCATTGTTAACATCCAGCATTCTGTCCAGCATTGCCTGTATGACAGCCTTGTCCTCAAATGTTATGAACCCGTCATTATTAACGTCCCCTCTGCTCACAAGACTGCCGAAATCCTGCCCTGTCGCGGATGCCTGAGTATAATCCGGCACAGGATCGCCGTTAGCGTCAAGCACTATGTTGCCGTCTTCATCTCTCTTGTATATAACAGGGCTCACTTCAAAACTCGTATCCATGGTCCTGACACGCGTTATATGCGTCACGACCGGCCAGTCAAGGACGATTATGACTTTCTGGCCGTCTATGTCCGGTATCTCCACCCCTTCCGGGACAATGTTACTGTTCGAGGAATTCAAAGAAAGAGATACCTCGCCGCCGTACACATCCACCATTGTGAACGTTACGACCTCTCCTGATGCGCTGAACTCTATCTCGTCCCGTGACGAATCCTTATAATAGACAGTAAGCCCGGTCGTGTAGCTGCCGTTATGAGAATATTCGGCGTTACCTGTCACGGGTGTGGTATCAACCGGCGCTTCGACTCGGTATGAGAAATCGTAATGGGTGAATTCTATGATCTTCCGGATCTTCTCAAGGTCATACCGGTCCAGGACTCCGTCACCGTCCCGTGAAATCACGGCCGCGGCGCCTTCGAACTCTACACGTGTCTCGCCATTACCGATCAGGCCGCTGTTATCAGCCGTAAGGAGCGCGTTCCCGGCAATACCTTTCGGGGTAACGGCATATACCGAAATGATGTCTTCCGTATCCGCGTCGATCGCCACCTTGAACTCAAAACCGGAGTCAATGATCACCGTGGTATATACGCCGTCCACTCCTACCGAAACCGCGCTGTTATCTTCTGTAAGCTCAAACCGCCTCATCTCGTAATCTTCCGACCAGAAAGACACGGCTGTAACAGGGCCGTTACCCTTGAAATCAGCTTTGGCGATATCTTCCAGGTAGCCGCTCAAGGTGCTTATATCGAGCGAGGTTACGGCTCCGTCACCGTTGATGTCGGCGTATTTTCTCATCAAGTTATCAACAGGTGTTTCGAAATATTCGACTATCTTCCGCATTATACCGATATCCTGATTATCCCAGACGCCTTCGGTCCCGCCCAGATCGAACTTGCTTGACAGATAATAGTCTATGATCTTGACATCACTGCCGTCCACCACTCCGTCGTCGTTTATATCGGCAGCCTCTATCTCCGGTACGCCGTAATAAAGGGCGCCGGCCTCTCCTTCCGGTATCGCGGCTCTTTGCACGAATCGCGCCACTGCGTCAATTACGTCCCTGTCATCGCTGTTGACGGTCCCGTCGCCTGTAATATCACACTTATCAAAAAGGTTGACAGCGTCCTGCATGGCCTTAAGGTCGGCTTCATCCACTGTGCCGTTTTCGTTAAGATCAGCCATGGCGAACTCAGCGGGCGTTACGTCAAGCCTTAAATAGGTAAGGACATCCGTCAAACGGTCTATATCCTCCTGATCCACAACCGCGTCGCCGGTGATATCGGAATGATAATGTATTACTCCCATAAGTTCGTTCTTCTCACTGACGCTGACAAGGCCGTCACCATCGATATCCGCTGTCATGATCGTCTCTTCGCCGTATATCCTCCTGTATGCCAGATAATCCACGACTTCCCTGACCTTCCGGACGTCAGCGGTGTCTTTGCGCCCGTCGCCGTTTACATCCCTGACCACGCCTACGGCAGTCTCTATCTTACTTATGTCATCTTCCGTTATTACGCCGTCACCGTCTATATCGGCATTGGCCAAAGCGGCTATATCGAGGTTCCAGGCTTTCATAAGATCGACGATCTCCCTTGCCCTGTCCACGTCGTCCTGTGTCATGCCTTCTTCTCCGGAAAGATTGACTTTCAGGTATGACAGCGCCTGACACAATGCCTTCCGGTCGTTTTCATCGATGATCCCGTCAGGCACGTCGTGTCCCTTCTCATCCACTACGTCAAACAGGTATTCCTCTATATTCACGTTGTTCCGGTCCAAGTATTCCTCCACCTGCATGCGGCGGTACGCGTTCAACCACGCCACCACATCAAGATCGCTGAACTCCCTGTCCCCATTGAGATCGAGACTGCACATGCCGTCGATACGCACTCCGTCAGGGTCCATCCCCGTTACCCGGGTAAAGGCACCTTCAAGCGTCTGCCAGTCCATCCGGTCTATTCTGCCGTCACTGTTTATATCAGCCGTAACGAGCTCTTCGGCCCGCAGTTTCTTGACCATGATCTCCTCGACCAGGCCGACATCCTTTATGGTGAGAAAACCGTCAAAATCCAGGTCATACTGGCTCTGGCCGTATATGATATTGCGCAGTAAATTTATATCCGACTGGTCCACATCGCCGTCACCGTCAATATCTCCCTTCCCTTCGCTGATCCACGAGTTTTCTACTCCCATCGTGCCAAGGTTTACCATGACCGACAGTTTATCAATATCGGTCTGGTTTATGATACCCGCACCGGCTTCGGACTGCGTCCAGAATATATCTACGAGGCGGGGCAGGCTTTCGTCAAAGACAACAAGGTCCGTCTGGTTTATACCAGCCCCGGCACCCTGCCCGTCCAGGTTGCCGGTAAAGATAACGCTTAAACAATCGCCAACCCCGATCTGCGTGTACTCGCCGTCTACCATACCGTATATATTCCCGCCGAAAGCGCCTTCCTGTATGTAATTGATAAGTTCCACCATCCGCGCGAGGTCGTTGTCATCAATGACGGGTATATCGCCGTTCTCGCCCTGGACGTTTATCAGATCATATTTACTTATATCCCCCAGGGCGCTTTTCATGGCGTTGACGTCATCGGCATTGATCGTGACTACGCCTGTACCGTCCTCGACAACATCCGCCCGGTGTTTATGCTGATCCTGCACACCGTTAAAATTCGCCCATTTGATCTTATTTGCGACCGATCCTTCCGACAATTCGGGATAGTTGGCCCTGAAAAGCTGTATCTCGCTTTCCGTATCTATCCGGCCGTTGTTATTATCGAGATCATGCGCATCGAGCAGCAATTTAGCTTCACGGTAGTTGATAAATTTAATGATATCGATGATCGCTTTCCGGCCATGCGTCTTATAAAGCCCTGTATCTCCTCCGGTCACGTTTAATGCCCACATCATCAGTTCCTGGTCTTCGGAATCCACGATATCCATCCCTTCGGCGTCCTTATCGCCGTTGGCATTGGCTCTTGAAACGATCGTGTTGGAATAGACCTCGATCTCAAAACCGGCGGTTATCCTCTGTTTCATGAACTGCAGGTCCAGCCCGCTCACGTTGCCGTCCCCGTTAACGTCCAGTTTGATCAGGTTGGATCCGTTGCAATTCCCCCATGCGTCATAACCATAACTTCTCTTGAAGGCTTCACGGTCATTTTCATCCACCACGACCCTTTCTTCCGGATCGTTCTCCACAATATTGCACAGATCATACAGGCTTTGCGTTATGCCATAAGCGAGATAATCCTGGATTATGTGTTCCAGGTGTGCCAGGTCGTCAGCGTCAATATCATCATCTCCGTCTATGTCATACTTCGCCAGGTCCTCAGCGTCCTGGCTGCCCTTATATACCGCAAGTTCGTTATTAAAACTATCGTGGTCATCTACGTTAACCGCGCCGTCGCCGTTGATATCGCACATCCGGAGTTTGTATGGATTGATATACCCGTGTATAAGGTCAAACACCGGCAGATCATCCGTATCAGACGAACAGCCGGTACCGTCGCCGTCGATATCTACATCGTCATCAATAACCATCGATCTGTCCGCAAGGCTTATCCTTCCGTCGCCGTTGCAGTCCGCGTTCGCGGACTGCTGAGCGGTAATGCCCAGTAACGCGGTCTCCAGGTATCCGTATACAGACGCATTTGTGACCGCCAGAAAAAGCTCCCTCTCCCGGTGATCTATGATACTATCGCCGTTAAGATCGACAAGATTATGCATGTGGCGTTCCATGGCCGCGACATCCGCCTGGTTTATATTGCCGTCACCCTGTATCCGGCCCCTGTCATCCTCATAATTCATATCGAACACTGTCATATCTTGCATACCGAGATCCTGCCTGGTCTGCTGATAATGGCTTATCGCGTTCAGACATTCGATATCATGTTCGTCATACTTCTTATCGCCGTTGAGGTCCCGCCAGAGATAATTGTCAATGGCGTCATGGAACGCTATCACGTCCAGGAAATCGACCACGCCGTCGGCTCCTCCATAGGGCGTGTCAGCGCCGCCGCCGGCGATATCCGAGGCATCTATCTCGGTATTGGTAAAGGAATATTTGTCCTTTTCAATAATAAGGTTTATCTTGTCCACGTCATCCGCTATCCCGTTACTCCCCAGTATGATGGTGCCGGTATAGGGATCATACGCGTAAAAGTCTTCGCCTATGACGCCGTTCCCGTCAACGTCTCTTAATTTATCCATGGTGCTCTCTATTCTTTCCTTGTCTTTTTCATCCAGCATCCGGTCGTTGTTGAAATCCGCACCTTTTATGCCGTTAATAATTCCGGCCCAGGCGTTTTCAGGTATGTCGTCTGCCGTCGTGTATATCCTTTCTATCATAACTTCCAGATATTCCCTGTCGTATTTGTCGACCCGGCCGTCATAATTGAAGTCTGCCTTCGGATATCGGGTATTAACACCGAATCGGTTGACAATATTGGCGGGATACAACGCGTCATAAGAAGACTGGTAAAGGCCAAGGTCACCGGCATCTATTCTGCCGTTTCCGCTAAGGTCACCGGCTGTCATGTTAGCCGGGGTTATTCCCCAGTCGTCCACCAGGTTCCTGTATTGAATGATCGCATTGATCCGCCCTGTGTCCGTATCGATGCCTTCGCCGTCGTCGACCACACCGCCTCCGTCTATATCTCCTTCCCGCAGCCTGTCATAAAAACTGTTGATCAGATGGAAATCATTTATGCTCACGTTCCCCTCACCGTCAATATTGGCCCTTTTTATCTGTTCGGCAGTAATGACCTGTTCCGTTCTATCCGGCCCGATCATCTGAAGTATCCTGTCACAATCCGCCCTTTCATATATCCCGTCAAGGTTCACATCAACAAGGTCGTTCAGGGCCCTGCTGAGTTCGTGCAGATCCATTATATCCACTGTCCCGTCACCATTGATATCCATGCGGCGATCGCCGTCGTCGATAGCCGCCGAACTCAGCGACAGCCATTCGAGCACCTTATCCATCAGCTCCATATGCTCCCAGGGCGCGACCTCAAGGTCCCCGCTGTAAGCCAGGACCCTGTCGATGATCTTCATGTCCGCTGCGTTTATCTTGCCGTTACCGTCGACATCGGCGCTCAGAACGTCTTCGACCGAAAGCCCGATGGACTTGAGCTCTCTTATCAATGAGATATCTTCTTCATCGACCCTGCGGTCACCGTTTATATCCTTGTAAAACAGCAGTCCCTCCCTTATAGCCGTTATATCCCATCCGTCGACCCTCCCGTCAGGTTCCCCCAGAGGTCCGGATATATCCGCCCTTTCGATGTCCATTAAGTTCACTTCGAGCGAAGCGAAATTTACTATATCTTTCATCCGCAGGATGTCGCTTTCATTTACGACCCTGTCGCCGGTGAGATCCGCGAAATTGGACATCAAGATACTCAGGCTGATTATGTCCTGCAAATCGATCAGTCCATCACCGTTGATATCCGCGCTTTCCACGGATTTAAGCGTCAGCTGCGTCTTATGCCATGCCGGAGCATGGACCAGCGCCCGCATTTCTTCCGACGGCGTTTCCTCGTCAAAAACCATCGGGTCCATTCCCAGCCGGACTTCCTCATAATCCGTAACTCCATCACCGTCGCTGTCTTCTTCGTTTATATCTGTCCCCATAATAAGTTCTATCCAGTCCGGGGTCCCGTCGTGATCGGAGTCTTTTCTTGTATCCGACACAAAACCCGCTTCCCTAAAATTATCAGGGGTGATACCCGCGTCAGCCGGATCGGACCCGGCCTGAAATTCAAGTGAGTCGCTGTAGCCGTCCCCGTCGGTATCGGCGGTAGTGCCCGCGTTATCAAAGTAGTCCATCGGGTTCGTCCCGCCGGCCGCCTCTTCATCATTGCTGTAGGTATCCCCGTCGGAATCCGGTATATCCGCCACGGCGAACGCCAGTTCCGCCATGAACTGCCCGGCTTCCGCGATAAGATAAGCCGCGATATCCAGCTGGGTCCGGATACTGGCCGAAGCCGCGGCTTCTTCCGGTCCCGTCTTTCCCGCCAGGCGTTTTATTTCGTTTATCAGTATTTCCATTTCCGCCTTCTTGTCCAGGCACTCGCTGATCACGGTTTTCATGTCTCTGATACCGGATCCGATCGCGCCGGCCCTGAGGACGGCTATCTCCGACTTGAGCCCGGCCAGAAGTCCTGTGATCTCTCCGGCGCGCGCTTCCGCCTCTTCGGACGATACCGGCCCTTCCTCATAGAGAATAAGAAAATCATTGAGCGACTCTATGAATCTGGCCAGTTTCGCGTTGTCTTCCTCGTTCTTTTCCATCGACGCTTTAATGGTGTTTTCGAACTCGGGAGCCAGGGCGTTCTTCTTTAATCTCCCTGATTCTATGATAAGCTCCTCCCGGTCGCGTTTGACGGCTATCGACTCGGCGAGGATATCTGTTAAAAGCTCAGCCGCTGTGCTGTATTCGCCTTCGGCCAGATAGAGAGACACATCAAGAACGTTGCCTTCCCTGTCCTGCGTGAATCCGGCTATTGAACCCGACGGGAATTCCACGGAAGTTTTGTCTCCGCTGGAAATACTTTCCATCGTAGTCTTCGGGACCAGCGCTGTTCCGGCAAACATTTCCGCGAAAGAGTCTCTTGTGCTTATTGTGCTTTCCCCATTCGACTCATAGACCACGTTCATGTCATTCGCGTGCATGACAAGCACAAGGTGGTCCGGCTCATTATCCCCGGCCGTATCCACGGCCGCGATAAACGGGCCCTGGAGCGCCAGGAGACTGTCTATATCCGTCTCAACACCTACAAGCGGAACGCCTTTCACCTCGCTCAACTTGACTATGGAATACAGTGTGCTGCTGAGGTCCCCTGAAGTGGATCCGGTTATGACCCCTGTTAATATATCCTCTATTATCGAGACCGCGGATATCTCTTCCACTGTCTCGTCCATGGCCCTGGAAACAAAATATCCGCGCAATACCTGCGCGGCGCAGTTCACTATACCCGCCCCCTGGCCGATCAACCATGAACTGAGCGCGCTTATTCCTCCGGTAGCCAGCACGGCGGGATTATACGAGACTAAAATGTCCGCTACTGACTGATGCGTTTCACTGGTATAAGCGCCGTCATATACGTCTTTCACCTCCTCAAGAAAAGCCGTTACCGTGCCCGCGACTTCGGAAGCGGTCCCGGGCCGGTGCTCCGTCCCCTTTACAAAATCCAGGATAAACCGCACCATGTCCAACGGCAGGATGCCTCCGGTAATACCGGTCCCGGACATGCCGTCGTCCTCACCGCTTACGGTAATATCGCCCAGCCTCTGGGCTGAGACAAAATCGTACATATTCCCCTTTATATCGCTTATCCGCATGAAGGAATTGTTCGTTGTCACCTCTATTCTCGCCCCGCCGGGCACAAAATACGTATAATCCAGCCCCTCCTGCACCGCGCTGAGATTGTTCGCGCCAAGCGTTATCGTCCCGGAATTGGAGTTCGGGTTGAAAGGATCGGGATCGGTGATGTCCGGATCCCCGTCCCCGTCGGAATCAAAGGTCTCGAGAAAATCTATAACGCTGTTTATGGCGTCCACGTCACTGCCGTCAAAAACCCCGTCAAGATTCGCGTCTGACAGATGCCCGATATGCTCCCTAAGCTGCCTGACCTCTTCCATGGTTACCTCACCGTCCGCGTCAAGATCCGCTTTGGTCAGGTCGCCGTCCGGCGCCAGCTCCAGAAAATGTATGACCTGGCGGATGATCTCGATATCACCGGCGTCATACAATCCGTCGCCGTTAAGGTCCCGGACATGGTTTATCCCCTGCTGAAGAAGGGTTGAATCAATATCGCCGATAACGCCGTCCTTGTTGATATCCATCTCCAGGGACTTGGCTACGTATTCCTCGGCTCCTCCCTCCGGCGGTTGATATGCCCTCACCTGGTATATCTTCTCCTTCCCCCTGTTTCCTTGAAACAGTGTCTCTGAAGCGACGATCGTGGATTTCCCTATGTAATTTGTCACCCTGTAAAGCGCCTCCCGCGGATCATAATTGTACTGGATAGTCTCCCTGACCGTTGTCCCGTCCATCTCATAACTTCTCCCGTAATCCGCCCTTTCGCTTCCTTTGGACCCGGAATAGAACATCTCTGAAGCGCGATTGCTGAGATTCCCCGTGGGATAGACATACTTTGACATGCTCCTGTGAAGCGGCGCCCACCTGCCGGCATCTGCCGCTGATATGTCCTCGATCCACCCGCCCTGGCTGTTATATTTTTTATAATAATACCAGGTATGTTCTGACGTATACTCACTTCCGGCCAGGGCCCCACTTTCGTACTGATCACTCCTCCACCGGTTCTCCTGTCCGCTGCCTCCGGCAAAATACGTTTTCCTGAGCGTGGTGCCCGCGTTCGTACCGTTCAGATATACATCCTCAACCCTGATAAGCTTCTGATAAGCCCCGTCAGCCTCATAAAAATAAGATGACCTTATATCGCTTATGCTGTTTTCCGACCATATGACGCGCTCCTCCCCTTCGCCGCCCGTATAACTCGTTGTTACGGCGCCGCGTTCATCGACAGTGGTGACGGTCCTCATGGCAAAGTTGTCATATACGCGCGTGGTAATGCTTCTCATGCTTCCGTCAGGTTCATAACTGACGGTCTCCTCTAACAGTTCTTCCCACGACGGCCCGGTGTAGGTATTCGTGTAACTCCCGGTCCTGCCGTATCCATGTGTGCTTTGAAGCGCAAAAGTGGGCGGATCCTCCCCGTCATCTGCATCGTCATATTTATAATCCTCGGTATAAAGCAATTCGCCGCCTCCCAGTGCCGGCGCATAGTGTTTTACCCGGACTACCCGTTCCTCGCCCTCATCACCCGAAAAAGTGGAGCTGCTGATCAGGGCGTAAAGCGCTGTCGAATAGTCTCCGCCGACAAGGGCCTTAAATTCCGACGAGACCATTCTCCCGTCCGCGTCAAACGCGAAGTGTGTTACGCCATACACAGTCGTTCCGTCCCTCTCATAAGATATTTTTTCCACGAGTTTCTCGTGATCGGCTAATCCGGAATACTCAAGGTCGGCCAGTCTGGTCCCGCCGGCGCGGTAGGAAATACCGGTTTCTTTTGTCCAGCCGTCTGCGTTGTAATAAAAATAGGTCGTAGAGTCTAACGGCCCGCTGCGTTTGTAGCTTTTTGTCCGGTCAGCCACCTCGTTATCCCTGCTCCCGGTATACCAAGTCTCACTGCGCAGGTCACCGTTCGGCTTTGTGGCTGTGACCTTGAACAAATGGCCGTCGTCTCCCTGATACTCATATTCGTTATTGCTGAACACGGTGGTCCCGTCCCTGTGATAAACGACCGCACTCTCTATCTGCCGGGATGACGGCAGGGCCCAGCCGGCCGAATCCGCCATATAAGCGGTGACATTTTTAAGCCGGCCGTCCATGGCGTGCCTGCGTGTCTCTGACCTGCCCAGAACGTCCCTGGTCACACCGTTATTTGTTATTGCCTCATATACGGTATGGAGGGTATAATTGCCATTTTCACCGATACGGTAATCAATAACCCTTTCCGTGGGTTTCGCGGCGCTGGGGGCCTGTTTATAATATGCGGCGTCCAGCAGCTTCTCCGGGTCATCGGCGTCATATGTCGCCGTCGTATACAGCGCTGACATGTCTTTGCTGATATCGCCCTGTTCCAGGGTCACGGTGGTATAGGTATAAGAGGTTATTACCCGCGGACAGTGGCCGCCCGCGACCGCCCTGGGAGTGTTGTCGGATCCTATATGGTCATAGATGACTTTTCTGGGATCCATCTCGTTGGGATCATCTTTATACACGATCAGGGTATGCAATCTGTCTTCCGCCTCGGTATAGTCAAGTACGCTCTTCTGCCTGTTCCTTATGGGATCGTACAGGACCGGCCGCCAGTGATACGAGGTCGTGTATTGTTCCGGACCGCCTCTCGCGACCTCGCCGGGCAGGCTGTTCGTGATCGTATGAAGAATGCGCCTTTCGGCAAAATAGCTTGAAACCGGATCGTTGCCGTAAAAGGTGCGTGTATTTTTCAGGTCGTTTGCCTCTGTCGAATATAAGCCTTCGATGGTCCTCGCGAAACCGTCCTCACCCACGACTTCCAGAGCGCCCCAGTGATACACCGTCTTTACCCTTTGCGGACCGCCAAGGAATATATCATCATCCGTGTTGTCCGCTTCCACGAACGCGATCACGCGTTCCTGCGGATCGCCGGTGATGAAAGGATTTTTTATGTACCCGGTCACGGTGTTCCTGGAATCATTTGACGAGACCTTGCTGAGAACCTGCATGGTGTGTGTCCCTGTGCCGCCGCTGACCGTGGTATAGGTTATTGTCTCTTCCGCGTATTCATAATCCGATCTTACCCTTTGCGGGCCGCCGTCAAATATGTCATCATACGTGTTATCGCTTAAAGTGTAAGCGATGCGCGTATCTTCCGGATAGATACTGCCCGGATCATCCTCATAATAGGTCTCATTGGACCACTCTCCCCTTGCGGCATCGTCATTCACGGTCACCATGTGATCGATCGCGCCCGGGTTAGCGCTGTCGGCATCACAATAATATATGTCCGAGACCGAAGATATTACATCCCCGAACCTGTTCTGGCTTTCCGTCCTTGTGTGCGAAGCCAGCCCATCCGCGTAAGCCGCATTGGAAGTATACGTCCCGGTCTGCTGCCCGGCTTTGAATTTGATCCCCGCGGTAACGCTGTCCGTGGCGTATCCCCAGTCATCTACGTTCGTGGTGGTCGTGTACTCGTCCCGTTTGTCATAATACCGGCCGCCTGGCGCGGTCAGGGTCCTGCCTGAGGTGCCTGTCGTCACATGATATTCCAGCTCGCCCCATGTATCATCGTAATAGTTCACTGTCC
>DAOVKF010000066.1 GCA_030631915.1 Candidatus Omnitrophota bacterium | reverse complement strand
GAATTCCTCATAGGCCGCCTTTTAGCGAATAATATCCTGAATCTGGGCTTGTCCGAGGAAAGCGAGAAGGCCGTGTCAGAGCTTGGCCTTAATCTGGAAGACCTGTGCGGCCAGGAGACCGATGCGGGGCTGGGCAACGGCGGGCTTGGCAGGCTTGCCGCGTGTTTACTGGATTCCATGGCCACCCTGGGCATTCCGGCTACGGGATACGGCATAAGATATGATTACGGCATTTTCAAACAGAAGATAGTCAACGGGTACCAGGTCGAGTTGCCTGAGGAATGGCTGCTCCTTGGCAACCCCTGGGAATTCGGCAGGCCGGAATATACCCTCAAGATCAGGTTTTACGGCAGGACCGTCAAGCGGAAGGATAAGGATGGGAAACCGGTGGTGGACTGGATCGATACCGACGACGTGCTCGCGATGGCATACGATATCCCGGTCCCCGGCTATAAAAACGATGTCGTGAACAATCTCAGGCTCTGGTCCGCGCGCAGCACGGAAAATTTCGACCTTGAATATTTCCATGACGGCAACTATATACGGGCGTGCGAGCAAAAGATCCTCTCCGAGAATATATCCCGCGTCCTTTACCCCAGCGATAACGTGTATCAGGGGCTTGAACTGCGCCTGAAACAGGAGTATTTTTTCACCGCCGCCTCGATACAGGATATAATCCGCAGGTTCAAGATGCACAACACGGATCTTATGACTTTCCCGGATAAGACCGCTATCCAGTTGAACGATACCCATCCGGCCGTCGCCATAGTCGAACTGATGCGGATATTGCTGGATGAAGAAAGGCTGGACTGGGAGACGGCCTGGGATATAACGCGCAGGACCTTTGCCTATACCAATCATACGATGATGCCAGAGGCGCTTGAGGTCTGGCCTGTTTCGCTTTTCGAGAAGCTGCTTCCAAGACATCTGGAGATCATCTATGAAATAAACACGCGTGTCCTGAGAGAGGTCTCGACCCGGTATCCCAGGGACCGTGAGAAGATAAGAAAGATGTCCCTGATAGATGAATGTCCCGAGAAAGGGATCAGGATGAGCCATCTGTGCATTGTCGGAAGCCATTCCGTCAACGGGGTCTCAAGGCTTCATACGGAATTGTTGACAACGACGATCTTCAGGGATTTCTACGAGTTTTATCCCAGCAGGTTCAATTCCAAGACAAACGGCATAACGCAGCGGAGATGGCTGAAGAAGGCGAATCCTCTTTTGTCCGCTCTTATAACCGAGGCGATAGGGGATGCCTGGGTAAGGGACCTCCCCCGGATCAAAAAGATCGCTCCGTTCGCGGACGACGGCCCGTTCAGGGACAGATGGAACGAGGCGAGAAAGTTGAATAAATCGCGTCTGGCGGCCTGTATCAAAGATCAGACCGGGATTATCGTGGACCCTGATTCGATATTCGATGTTCACGTCAAGAGGCTTCATGAATATAAAAGACAGGTCCTGTTCGCGCTTTATCTGATCTCGCGGTATGTGGAGATAAAGAACGATCCGGGCCGTGACAGGGCCCCCAGAACCGCGATCATCTCGGGAAAGGCGGCCCCGTCTTACGCGATGGCGAAACTGATCATAAAATTCATAAACAACATCGCCGCGGTAATAAACGGCGACCCTCAGGTGAACGATAAACTGAAAGTGATCTTTCTGGAAAATTACCGCGTTTCACTGGCGGAAAAAATATTTCCCGCCAGTGACCTGTCGGAGCAGATATCCACGGCCGGAAGGGAGGCCTCCGGCACCGGTAACATGAAATTCATGCTGAACGGGGCGGTCACGATAGGCACCATGGACGGGGCGAACATAGAGATCGCGGAGGAAGTGGGCCCGGAGAATATTTTCATATTCGGCCTTAGAGCGGATGAGATCGCGGAGCGCAAAAAGAAAGGATATGATCCGCGTGAATATCTGAGGAAGGATCCCCTTCTGCTTGAAGTGATAGACCTGGTGCGGGATAACTTCTTTTCCCGGCTCGAGAGGGGGATATTCGATCCTCTCGTCGCTTCGCTCATAGAGTGTGATGAGTACATGATATTCGCCGACTTCCCGGACTATGTCCTTACGCAGAATAAGGTTTCCCTGGCATACATGAACAGGGCGGACTGGACAAAAAAATCGATACTGAATACAGCGAACGCCGGCAAATTCTCAAGTGACCGGACGGTCATGGAGTATGCGAAGGATATATGGGGGGTGTAGCAGGGTCTAGGGTCAGGGGAAATTGGGAGTTGCAGGGGTCAGAGCGAGGAGTTGGGTGTTGGAATGAATACGGACAGATGGATAAGGATATACGGAACGGCGATAATAATTTACGGGGTATATAACCTGATAGGGACAGGCAATTACAGGCAGTTCGCTGTTATGTTTAAAGGTGTACCCGGCATTGTAATAATCGCGGCTTACGCCTTTTCGATAGTTTACGGGATCTGCGGAGTTTACTGCGGCATGAGGATATCAAGGTTTGAGGATTGGGCAAGGAAGGTTATGGTCGGCCTTACTTCGGTAAGCGTGGTATTGGGATTTATGCTCAGTAAGACCGTAATGGCCAATTTCAGGAATTATATCCTTGCGCCGGAAACAGGCGTCCCACCGGAGCTTGCCGGGCGTGTTTACGGATACATGGTGATTTTCACTGTCCTTGCTACAGTGTTTGAATTATCCGTGATAGTATTCTTTACCCGCCATGGCGTGCTCAGTCAGTTCAAGAGTAGATGACCCGTCAAGGAGTTTTAACGTTCGAATGGACATTTTGAGGGAACTTTTCTCTTTACTCCGTTCAGGGTACAGGGCCTATGAAGAAATATATTTTGCATGAGAACGCCGGGGGAGCGGAGACGCGCCTGGATTTTAAAGGGAGCCTGAACCGCGAACAGTATGAGGTCGTTACCGGCGCCGATGGCCCGTGCCTTGTGCTCGCGGGCGCGGGCAGCGGCAAGACGCGCACCCTGATATACCGTCTGGCATATCTGCTGGAACGGGGGATCCCGCCGCAGAATATCCTTCTCATGACCTTCACGAATAAAGCGGCCCGCGAGATGCGCGACCGCGCGGAGACGCTGCTGAAATACAGGCCCAAAGGGTTATGGAGTGGGACGTTCCACCATACAGGTAACAGGACCCTGCGCATGTTCGCCCGGGAGGCGGGGTTTAAAAAGGATTTCGGCATACTTGACCAACGCGATTCCAGGGACCTCATAAAGGCCTGCATGAAGAAACAGAATGCCAGCGTAAAACAGGAAACGTTCCCGAAACCTTCCGTGGTCCAGTCCATAATAAGTTTCGCGGTCAATACAAAGAGCACGATCGAAGAGGTGCTTGCGGGGAAGTATCCCTATTTCCTGAAATTTTCCGGCGAGATAAAAGAGATAGCGGAACTGTACGACAGGAAGAAAAAGGGATCGAACAACATGGATTATGACGACCTTCTCGTGAAATGGAAATGGCTTCTGGAGAACGTCCCGGCCATCCGCGGGCGGTTCAGCGAGCAGTTCCGTTATATAATGGTGGATGAATACCAGGACACAAATCATATCCAGGCGGATATAGTGGATATACTGGGCAGCCATTACCGGAATCTTCTGGTCGTCGGGGATGACGCCCAGTCCATCTACTCTTTCCGCGGCGCGCGCGTGGAGAACATCCTTACGTTCCCGAAAAGGTTCAAGGATACCAGGATATTCAGGCTGGAGACCAATTACCGGTCTACTCCGGAAATACTGGACCTTGCCAATGATTCTTTGCGGAATAACCGCAACCAGTTCAACAAGGCGCTGAGAGCGGTAAATCCGTCTGTTGAAAGGCCGGTGCTCGTGGAAGTGAAAGACCTCTATTCACAGGCGTCGTTCGTCGCCCAGAGGGTGCTGGAGATGAGGGGGGATGGGCTTGAGCTGAGGGACATTGCAGTGCTTTTCAGGGCCCACTATCAATCCGCTGAGCTTGAGATGGAACTGGTAAAAAGGGGTATCCCTTACATAGTGCGCGGAGGCATCCGGTTCTTTGAACAGGCGCATATCAAGGATGTGCTGTCGTTCCTCAAGATCGCTCTCAACCCGGCCGATGAGATATCATGGATCCGGGCGCTGACCCTCTGTCCGGGGCTCGGGCCCGGCTACGCCGCCAGGATATTCGGGCATTTCCGCGGGGCCGGCGCTACGGACCTTGCCCGCTTTTTAAAGACCGACGTTTCAGGGATCCTTCCCGGGAAAGCGCGCGCAGGGTACGGCAGATTCCTGGGAATAATGACCGCGATGATCCGTTCGGGCCCGGATGCCCCTCCGGGCGAGATGATAAGGGGCGTGATGGAATCCGGGTATGAGACGCATGTACTGGCGAATTTTGAGAACGCGAAAGACCGGATCGATGATATCCATGAGCTGATCAACTTTTCGCACGACTACGGGTCGGCCGGGGATTTCCTGAACGATATAACGTTGAGGGAAAGTTTCAGGGGAGAGACCGCCCTGGCGGAGGAAGAGGCAGATGAATATCTCGTGCTTTCGACCATACACCAGGCAAAAGGCCTGGAGTGGGATGTCGTTATTGCCATCGGCCTGTGTGAGGGGCAGTTCCCGCATCCGAAAGCCCTGGCCGGCGGTTCGGAGATCGAGGAGGAGCGAAGGCTTTTTTACGTGGCCGTAACGCGCGCCAGGAAATACCTTTACCTTGTCCATCCGGAAACGCGGTATGACTATCGGATGGGGACGGTTATCGCGAGGCGCAGCCGTTTTCTTGAGGAACTGGCGGACAGGAATTACGAGGTCTGGCAGGTTTCCTCCGGCGGGTATCACGCGTCCGGCGACGGAGAAGATGTCATTGAAGTGTAAGAAGGAAGGGCCAATGGCGGCGGAACGGCAGTTTGCGGCGGGCGGCGTGATAGTAAAAAAGGAGAGGGGACAACTGCGGGTTTTCCTCATCAGGGACAGTTACGGCCGCTGGACCTGGCCAAAAGGACACATTGAAAAAGGCGAAACGCCCGAGGAAGCGGGTCTCAGGGAGATATCCGAGGAAACGGGCTTAAAGCGGGTACGGATAGAGGAAAAGCTCGGTGAGCAGCGGTATTTTTTCACATTGGACGGTAAACGTATCTTCAAGACAGTGCATGTATTTCTCGTAAAAGCGCGCGCAGGGGAAAGGCCGGTCATCCAGACCTCTGAGATAGCGGAAGGACGCTGGTTCCGGGAAGAGGACGCCCTTGACACGATCGAGTACCGGGGATCGAAAGGACTTTTAAAGAAAGGGATAGATTCGTTCCGGAAAAGATACTGCTCAGGTTGAATAACCTATTTCCTCGAGCGCGTTGGCGTCTTTTTTCCATTTCTCACGGACCTTGACCCACAGATCGAGATACACGTGCCCGGACAGCAGTTTTTCTATATCGAGCCGCGCCTGTTTTCCTATCTGTTTCAGCATGGCCCCTTTTTTTCCGATGATAATTGATTTTTGCGAGGTGCGTTCCACAAAGATCGTCGCGTAGATCTCGATCACGCCGGCCGTTCCCTTTTTTTTCATTTTATCGACGACTACCGCGACCGAATGAGGGATCTCCTCGTAGGTTTCCGCCAGTATCTTTTCCCTGATGATCTCCTGGACCAGGAAGTGTTCGTTCTTATCGGTCAACTGTTCCTCGGGGTAGAGGAACGGGCCTTCTTTAAGGTATGGTTTTATGATGTTCAGGAGCATGTCCAGGTCACTCCGGTCCAGTGCGCACATGGGGATTATCTCGTCAAACGGATAGAGCTGTTTTGCCCGGTCCATAAGGGGGAGTAGCGTTTTTTTTTCTTTTACCCGGTCCGCCTTGTTTATGATGAGCAAGACGGTCTGGCCGCCTTTGGGCCGAGGCAAACCGGAGATGATATTCAGGTCTTCCCTGTTCAGGGCGGTCCTCTTTTCCGTCAGTAGCAGTATGATATCCGCTTCCAGAAGAGACGACCTGGCGCGTGTAAGCATGATCCTGCCCAGAAGGTCGTGCGGCTTATGGATGCCGGGGGTATCCATGAATATGATCTGGCAGTCGTCCCGCGTAAGTATGCCGCGGATAGTATCGCGGGTGGTCTCCGGTTTTTCGCTGATTATGGCCACTTTTTCCCCCAGGAGGCCGTTCAGCAGCGTGGATTTGCCCACATTGGGCTGGCCTGATATGGATACGAAACCTGTTTTTTTCATGGCGACATTATAACATATTCCGGGGGAAGGGGATAGTCGTTAGTCGTTAGTGAATAGTCGTTAGTGCATAGTGGCGAATGACTGACTGCTAAAAAACATATTGGCAATTCTGGTTTTAATTGTATAATTAGTGATACGAGGATGTCACATGGATAAAAGCGCAGACAGAAAAAAGGATTTCCTTCATGGAGGGTCCCGGGACCCGGAGGAACGTGTCGCCAGGATCAAGGCTTTTATAGAAGGAGGCCTTTACGGGGAGATGCGGGATTTCCTGCGGGAGATGGAGCCGGAGGATATCGCCGAGATCCTGAACGAGTTTTCCGCCGAGGATAAGCTCAGGATATTCGGTTCCCTGAGTTCCGATAGTGCCGCCGTTGTCCTGGATGTCACCGACCCTCAAACGCGTCTTCAGATCCTTCAGGGATTCGATAACAAAAAACTCGCCAGGGTCCTGGACGAGATGCCGGTCGATGAAGCGGCTGATGTCATAGAGGACGTGGCCGAAGAAAAACGGGAAGGCCTCCTGGACCTTATGGAACAGGAGGACGCCGAAGAGGTCGAAGAGATCCTCGGATACCCTGAAGACAGCGCCGGCCGCGTCATGAATCCCAATTTTGTCTTTGTCAGGCAGGACGATGACGTGGAAGACGCCATCAAACATATAAGGGGCATAGAACTTGACGAGGATTTTTATAATGTCTATGTGGTGGACGAGAAGAGGAGGCTTAAAGGCATAGTCCCGTTAAGAAAGTTCCTGCTCTCACCCAGTGGAACGCTCGTCAGAAACATCATGGAGCAGGATGTTCATTCCGTGCTCGTGGATACGGATCAGGAACAGGCCGCTATGATCATGAAAAAATACGATCTGTTCTCTCTGCCTGTCGTGGACGACAAAGGGGAGCTGGTCGGGCGTATTACCGCTGATGACATTATCGACGTTATCGACGAAGAACGCGCGGAAGATATAAGCAAGATGACCGGGACCATAGAGGAAGAAAGGGGCACGGAAACTACATTCAGGGCCACACGGAACAGGCTTCCATGGCTTATTGTCTGCATGATCGGGAGTATTGTGACCGGCCTGGTCATCCAGATGTTCGAAGTGACCCTGGCGGAGATGATCGCCCTGGTCTCGTTCATACCCGTGATAACCGCTACCGGAGGCAACAGCGGTGTCCAGGCTTCGACCGTCGTGGTAAGGGGCATAGCGCTGGGACATATGGATTTCGGCAAGCTGGGGGACGAGATCCGGCGGCAGTTCAAAATAGCGGTGAGCCTTGGCTTCGTGTGCGGTATGGTCCTTACCGTGCTGGCGAGTTTCTGGAAGAGGGACAGCCATTTAGGGCTGATCGCCGGACTTTCGATCTTTCTGGTAGTGATATGGTCGAATTTCGTGGGTGTTTTTGTGCCCGTGATATTCAAGAGAATGAACATCGATCCGGCCATAGCATCAGGGCCGCTGATCACGACCCTGAATGACGTTATCGGGGTGTTCATATACCTGAACGTCGCGACGGCTTTTATTTCGTAAAATAAAAGGAGGTAAGATAAGATGGGAAAAGTATTGAGCCTGTTAATAGGCGCTGTTGCCACGGTCATTGGCCTGATCCTTCTCGTGGTATGGTGGTATGAGCTTCTGATCGTTCTGCGGGGAGTTGTCCCGGCCATACTTATACTGGGAGGCGTCATCGCGGTCGTTGCCGGGATGAGCGAATTGAAAGACGTCCTGAAGAGCAAGGAGAAAAAGGAAGAGAAATAGCCGCTTTCAAAGTATTTACATATACGGGTCTTCTGTCTCTCGCGTTGTTGCTCGGGGGATGCACGGAAGACCGCGGGGAAACAGAGAAAAAGATACTGGCTCACGATCCTTCCTTCCAGAAACTGATCGATCGGAGGAATTCCATTCAAAAGGAATTGGACTCCCTGAAAGCCGCCTATATGGAAAATGAGCAGGGGATCGATGACCGGATAGCGGCTCTCAAGAAAAAGAGCTCTGAGATAAGATCGGAATATCTTGATTCGATAGAGAAGATAAAACGGCAGATCTATCCCAGGAAGCGCGGCCTGCAGCAGGAGCTTGAGGAAGCACGCCGCCGGATGGAACAGAAACAGATCGAGCTCCGCGATATCAGGAAAAATATAGACGAGATCAATTCCCTGATCAACAAGAAGGAGCGGTTATCGCTGACCGGAGAGGAGATCCGTGTCTGGGGAGAAAGGCTTGCTTCACTGGCCGGGAGAAACGGCGCAGTCGAGAAAGAGATCGATAAGTTAAAGAAGGAGATAGAAATAACCGGGCTGAAGATG
>DAOVKF010000079.1 GCA_030631915.1 Candidatus Omnitrophota bacterium | reverse complement strand
GGCTACGAGGATGGCGATTGGGAGATCTACTACTATGACGGGATCACGACCACGCAGATAACGAATAATACGGTTATTGACTACGCCGCGTCGCTCTATAACGGCGAGATAGCCTGGTGTGGATATGATGGGAATGATTATGAGACTTACTATTATAACGGGACCACAACCACGAATATCTCGAATAATACGGTTCATGACTACTACCCGTCACTTTATAACGGCGAGATAGCCTGGCATGGCAACTTGGTGGCCCCCGAGATCTACTACTATAACGGAACCACAACCACGCAGATAACAAATAATGCGGCTGATGACAAGCGTTCGTCACTTTATAACGGAGAGATAGCCTGGCAGGGCGCCGCGGATGGTGATACTGAGATATACTATTATAATGGGATCACAACCACGCAGATAACAAATAATACGGCTTATGACGCCAATCCGTCACTATATAACGGCGGGATAGCCTGGATGGGCGACGAGGATGGCGATAATGAGATCTATTACGCGCGGCTGGCGTCCGCGTGGGTAGGGGACGCGATAGACTCGCTCGGCCTGACAGGATACTCGGAAGCGGAGATACTTCAGCTCGCGGACCTGTACAGCGGCCAGACTTCCGGGGAGGTAGAAGGCCTGACCTGGACATACCTGGCAGGGGACCTTCCGGGAGATACAGGCGGCGAGGTCTATGAGGTAGGGGACTCCTGGGAATATAACGGAAAATACTACATCAAGCTGGGCTCCGGGCTTGAAGGCGCGCCTGAGCTGCCGGCAGGCGTAATGCCGTTCTTGGGAGCGCTGCTCAGCGCGGCGTGGGCCCGCAGAAGGTTTTTGAAATAAGACGGGGGAAACAGAAAGGATAGAAGAACCCGCTAAAAAAGAAGGACCCGGGTGAGTTGCCCGGGCCCTTCTTTTTTTTGGCTGTTCCCTTTTTTTAACAACAGAATATGATTGACAAGCGGTATTTTTGGGTGTATACTTGCTGTAAAGTGGATTAAAATGGAGTGAAGTGGAGTGTTCTACGGAGAATATTCACATAGCCTTGATAAAAAGGGACGCATGATAATTCCGTCCAGATTCCGGGATACTATCCAGGAAGAGGGGATAGAAAAACTGTATATTACCCGTGGCCTGGATGAGTGCCTGTTCATGTTCTCAGAAAAAGAATGGAAGGCGCAGGAGAATAAGTTCAGGGCCATGTCCTTCACGAAAAAACAGGTCCGTGAATTCAAGAGGCTGTTCTTTTCAGGCGCGGTAGCAGCGGTCCCGGACAAGCAATGGCGGGTATTGATACCGGATTATCTGAGAGAATACGCCCATATCGTGCGCAGCATAAGGATAGTAGGCGTTTCAGACCGTATCGAGATATGGGACAGCGGCAAATGGAAAGAATTTTACAGGTCTTCAAGAGAAAACTACGAGGAGATCGCGGAAAACCTGTTAATCGATATTGAATAGTACAACAGGGGGAGGAGCCATGTACAGGCGCTACGCAATAAAATTCCACAAAAAACAGGTAGAGTTCATCAACTGCGTGAACATAGTGGAACGGATCAAGAAGGCAAGGGGCGTACCTTCAGGTATAGCGCATATGGGCGTGAAACGGTACGTAGTAACTTCTTTGGGGACCGGGAAAAATTCTCACCTTGTCATCAAGGATTGCGTGTAAACAGTATGGACCATGTCCCCGTGCTTGTGAAAGAGGTCATTCATAATCTTGATCCGGCACCGGGGGATATCGTACTGGACGCCACGGTAGGAGGCGGTGGCCACTCTGAAGAGATATTGCGGAGGATACTTCCCGGAGGCAGGCTGATAGCGGTTGACAGGGACGGGGAAGCGCTGGAACGGGCGCGCCGCAGATTAAAGGGGTTCAGCCCCTCGGTGACTTATGTCAACGGGGATTTCAGGAATATCGACGGGATATTTGACTCTCTGGGGATCGATGGGATCGACAGGGCGCTGTTCGATCTGGGCATGTCGTCTTTTCAGGTGGATGACGAACGCCGGGGCTTCAGTTTTTCAGGCCGGGGCCCGCTGGATATGCGGTTCGACCTCCGGCAGCAGCTGTCAGCCGCGGAAATAGTGAATAAATTCAGTCAGGCGCTGCTTGCGGATATCATAAAGAGCTTTGGTGAAGAACGGTATGCCGCTCTCGTCGCGAAGAAGATATGCGCTGCGAGGAAAAAGAAGCGGATCGAGACAACATCCGAGTTGCGGGCAATCATCATCGACGCGATCGGGAGAAAATACAGGGGGCAACGCCTGCATCCGGCGGCAAGAACGTTTCAGGCACTCAGGATATACACCAATGATGAGCTTGCGGCTGCCGGGGAGGGGGTAAGCAAGGCGGTCGATCACCTGCGTCCAAAAGGAAGGATCTGTGTCATATCGTTCCATTCCCTTGAGGACAGGATCGTGAAGAACATCTTTCGGGACATGGCAAAAGGCCGCGGGCTGGGGATACTGACGAGGAAGCCGATAACCCCCGGCATGGAGGAGATCCGGAACAACCCAAGAGCGCGAAGCGCGAAATTACGCGTATCGGAAAAGCTGTAATGACGGTTTACAGGGTTATTTTTACATGTACTTTGATGGCGGCCGTAGCTGTCGGTTATGTCCATCAGCGGATAGAGCTCATCAAGCTGGGTTACGGTCTGCAGGAAAGCAGAGAGTATCTTTCCGGGCTCGTTGACCAGAATTCCAAATTAATGTATAATCTTTCCAGATTGGAATCTCCCAGAAGTCTGCTTGCTTCGCTTGACGCCGAAAAGATCGAGTTTGCCGGTCAAAGAACGGAGTCCCGCAACGGTTATTTGCTGGTCTGCTCCGATCCCGGAAATGAGGGTCGGCAAGAAGGCTTGATCGATAGCCTGCTGGATGTGTTTACGGTAAGAGCTGAAGCAAAGACCCGCGGCCGGTAGGATTTCAGTCATCGTGATCAAAAGGTAACCGTGCTTTCTAACCCCACGCAAGGATATGTTCAGAGCGCGCCAGTATGCGATATTTTTCTTTTCAATGGTGTGTTTTTTTGCCCTCCTTATTGTCCTGTTTTATCGGCAAGTCGTAAATTCCGGGGAATTTTCAAGACTGGCTTCAGAGCAGCATGACCGGATCTTAAGGATCGAACCCCGCAGGGGGGCGATATACGACAGATATATGGAGCCGCTGGCCGTTAGTCTGGATAGAGCAAGCGTTTACGCCGACCCCCGCCGTATAAAGAATAAACCGCGTGCCGCGCGAATACTGGCCGATGCGCTGGATATTGATGAAGGCGTCCTTTTGAAACGGTTTCAGAAGGACAGGGCTTTTGTCTGGGTTAAACGAAAAATAAGCGCTGAAAAAACGGCGGAGATAAAGGCTCTGGATACAGGGGGCATATATTTTGTAACGGAAAGTGAGAGGAACTATCCCAACAACGCGATGGCCGCTCATATCATCGGGTTCGCGGGCATGGATAATAACGGCCTGGAGGGGCTGGAGCTTCTCTACGACAAGAGACTGAAAGGAAGACAGGGGTTCCGCCATTTGCTCAGGGACGCAAGATCGCGGCCGGTCCTGGATAATGAGGAGGATTCGATCCCGCCTCAGGATGGATACACTCTCGGTTTGACCATAGACAGCGTTATTCAATATATCGTTGAGGAAGAGATCGAACAGATGGCTGTCGGGTCCAATGCCTCATCCGCCTTTGCCGTGGTCATGGAACCTTTTACGGGAAAAATACTCGCTCTGGCGAATTACCCGGCTTATGATCTTAACGAATTCGCCGGCGCGCCGGGGACATGCATTAGCAACAGCGCGATATCGAACGTTTTTGAGCCGGGAAGCGTTTTTAAGATCGTGACGGCCAGCGCGGCGTTGAATGAGGGATTGTTTCAGCTGAGTGACAAAATTTATTGTGAGAAAGGCCTCTACAGGGTCGGCGGCAGGATGCTGCACGACTACCATCCATACGGTGAATTGTCGTTCAAGAAGGTTATCGCCAAATCGAGCAATATCGGGACGGTCAAGATCGCGTACAGAGTGGGGGAGCGCGTATTGTACGATTATATCAAAAGGTTTGGTTTCGGGGAGAAGACAGGCGTGGACCTGCCCGGCGAAGTTTCCGGGATATGCCGGTCTCCGGCAGTCTGGTCCCGCAGTGACATGACGACTATCCCTATCGGTCAGGGTATAGCCGTCACCGCGATACAGCTCGCATGCGCCGTCGGTGTTATCGCGAACGGCGGGTATTTAATGCGGCCTTATGTCGTCGATCATATCGCGACATGGGACGGGGAGATATTCCAGCGGCATGAGCCGTTTGTAAGGCGGAAGGTTCTGGACAGCTCTGCCTGCGCAAAAATGAGAGAGGTCCTGCGCGACGTTGTGGTGAACGGGACCGGACGGCGCGCCGGGTCTGACATCTGTTCCGTATGCGGGAAAACCGGGACGGGTCAGATGGTCGATCCGGGCGGCGGGTATTTTCCCGATAAATACAATGCGACGTTCGTGGGTTTTGCCCCGGAAGATAATCCTGTCGTGAGCATCGTAGTGACCGCGCGTGACCCCCATCCGGTCCATTTCGGGGGCAGCGTGGCCGGGCCCGCCTTCAGGAACATTGTCGAAAGGACGATACAGTATCTGGAGCGTAACGTCGAACGGAGTTGAAGGATGTATCCCGATATTGAGAGATTACTGGGTTCGATATCATTCAGCAGCGACAGGGTCAAAACCGATTCCCGGCTTATCCGGGATGGTGATGTTTTTGTGGCCATAAAAGGGGCTTCGCACGACGGCCACGATCATATGGGCGAAGTCATGCGGAAAGGCGCGCGGGCCGTATTGTGCGAGCATATGCCCGAAGGCGCGTCAGGGGAAAGCTCGGAAAAATTCATTGTCGTCAATGACACGCGGATAGCGCTGGGATTCGTGGCTAACCGGCTTTTTGGCGATCCGACAAAAAAGCTGAAGGTTCACGGCATCACGGGAACGAACGGGAAGACAACGACGGCTTTTCTGATCCGGCGTATCCTTGACACTGCCCGCGTCAGGTGCGGATTGATAAGCACGGTTTTCACTATTATCGAGAACGATATTCACAGGCGTTCGGCCATGACTACCCCGGATGTCATGGAGTTGAACCGTCTCATGTCAGATATGTCCGAAAAGGGTAAACGGGCGGTTGCCCTGGAGATATCGAGCCATGCCCTCGCGCAGGGCAGGATCTACGGTCTCCGACTGGACAGCGCCCTGTTCTGTAACATCACGCCGGAGCATCTTGACTATCATAAGACCATGGACGCGTACCTGAGGGAAAAATCAAGGATATTCGGCTTTCTTAAACCCGGAGGAGCCGGTGTGATCAATGCCGACGATCCCATGCTGGTCGGCCTCGCGGGAACACTGGATGTTCCCCGGCTGGTCACCTTCGGCATCAAGCATGAGGCCGACGTGCGGGCTGAAAACATCCGCCTGCTGCCCGAAAGCACGGATTTTGACGTTAACGCCGGCGATCATGGCAGATTTCATGTTAGGGCGCGCCTGCCGGGTCTCCATAATGTATATAATATGACAGCGGCGGCGGCCTGTCTTATTTGCGGAGGCATCGCGGTTCCCGATATAAAAAAGGGGCTTGAAAACGCTTCGTCCGTTCCGGGCAGGCTTGAAAAAATAGAAAGCAGAGCTCCTTTTAAGGTCTTTGTTGATTATGCGCATACTCCCGATGCCTTGGAAAATGTCCTGAAGTGTCTGCGGGGCTTTACGAAAAATCGGCTTATATGTGTTTTCGGGTGCGGCGGGGACAGGGATAAGGCGAAAAGGCCGCTCATGGGACGGATCGCGGCAGGCATCTCGGACCATGTCATACTTACAAGCGATAATCCGCGGCAGGAGGATCCGGAGGAAATATTGCGCCAGATCGAAAAAGGAATGCCCGGAGGGACCGACTATAGTATAATAATACTCAGGGAACAGGCGATCTTAAAGTCACTGGAACTTGCCGGGGAAGGCGATGTGGTCGTTATAGCCGGAAAGGGGCATGAGGACCGCCAGATCCTCGGAGGGAAAGTTATCCCGTTCGATGACAGAGAGGTCGCCGCCAGGATCCTCGATAAGATGGGGTATGGGGACGCGGATGATCCGAGAGACAGGGAACGCTGATGATACGGCTTTCAGTCAGGGAGATAGCGCGGGTAACGGGCGGCAGGATGTTGTCAACGGATGAAGATGTCCCGGTGAGCGGGTTCTGCACCGATTCCAGGACCATGGGGCCCGGGCAGTTCTTTATCGCGTTAAAGGGAAAAAATTTCGACGGGCACGATCATATCCGGGAGGCTGTTGCCAGAGGGGCGCGGGGGATCATCGCCGAACGTATGACAGTCGACTACGGCGCGGGAAGACATCGGCCGCACATTATTATCGTGGAAAACACGCTGACAGCAATGGGTCAAATAGCCGGCCACATAAGGAGGAAGGCAGGGATCCCGGTCGTGTGCATAACAGGCACGAACGGAAAAACCACGGTAAAAGACATCCTGTCCCATCTGCTTTCCTTTAAATACCGGCTGCTGAAAAGCAGGGGCTCGTTCAACAATCTTATCGGGGTAAGCCTCACGTTGTTCGAGCTGGAACCTTCGCATGAGATGGCGGTTATTGAACTTGGCAGCAATCACCCGGGGGAGATCGCGCATCTTGCCCGGATAACAGCGCCGCGGGCGGCAGTGATCACGAACATCGGGCACGGCCATCTGGAGTTTTTCGGCGGCCGTGAAGGCGTTTTCCGGGAAAAAGTCAGCCTGTTAGAGCGCCTTCCGGATCCGGGCGCGGCTTTTTTGAACGGGGATGACGATTATCTTTCCGGTGTCAGGATAGACGCGGATACAAGGTTTTTCGGCAGGTCGCGTGATTGTGATCTCCGGATAACAGGGATCAGGAAGCAGGGGACCGGACACGGTTTCGACCTTGACGGGGAGAGGTTTTTTGTCCCCCTGGAAGGGGAACATAATGTTTACAATGCCGCGGCGGCTGTGGCCGCTGCCGCGTATTTCGGGATGGATCACCGCGTGATAAGGGAAAGATTGAGCGGGGTGTCCCTGCCGCGGATGAGGCTTGAGAAGATCGTTGTGGACGGGATCCGGAGCATGGAGGAGGTGGACGTCTTT
>DAOVKF010000137.1 GCA_030631915.1 Candidatus Omnitrophota bacterium | reverse complement strand
TTTTGATACTTCGGCGCCGTCGAAGTATCAACCCTGAGCAAACCCCGGCTTTTAAGCCGGGGTGCGTCGAATGGGTTAACCCATCGCGATCTACGACCCGATGACAATGAACCGTTTTCCCGATAATTTTCTGTGGGGCGCGTCCACGTCCAGCCACCAGGTCGAAGGCGACAATCTTTACAACAACTGGTGGGAGTGGGAGAAGTCCGGTCAGATCGAACCTTCCGGAAAGGCCTGCGACCACTATCACAGGTTCAAAGAGGATTTCAGGATCGCAAAGGAACTGGGGCATAACACCCACAGGCTGGGCATAGAATGGAGCCGTCTTGAAAAAGACGAAGGTGTCTGGGACCCGAAAGAGTGGGACCATTACAAAGAAGTCATCGACGAACTCATCCGCCTGAAAATAGAGCCCATAGTGACACTGAATCACTTTACCCTGCCTCTCTGGCTTGCCGGAAAAGGCGGATGGGAAAATGACGATATTATCCGGTCCTTTTCCGAATTCGCGAAAAAAGCCGTTCAGGAACTCGGCAGCAGGGTCCGGTACTGGATAACCATAAACGAACCTCTGATGCTGGCTTTCATCGCCTACTTTCAGGGCAAATGGCCCCCGTTCAAACGGGACCTTGACAGTATGCTTTACGTCACGAACAACATGCTGAAAGCCCATGTAGAGGCATATCAGAAGATGCATGAGGCCTCAAATACAGGTTCCGGGATCAGGGCACCCGAGGTCGGCATCGCCAAGGCGGTGGCAACGTTTCACCCGTGCTCAAAATATTCGATATCCGACCGGATATCAGCGTTCTTAAGGGCCAATTTCAAGGACCACAGTTTTATCCGCTCGGCTTTAAGCGGGCGCTCGCGGTTCTTTCCATACATAAATGAGAAACTGCCTTTTAAGCGTTCCCTGGATTTTATCGGGCTTAATTATTATTACCGGGAATTCGTTCACCATAAAAATCCGGTATTGAAAAATCCTTTCGGGTGGATCTGTTCCGGGGCGCATCATCGGGATGCGGGGAAGAGGACGACCGTGGGATGGGAGATCTATCCGGCGGGATTGTATGAGGTGGTCAGGAGTTTTTCCCGGTACAGGCTCCCTATCATTATCACGGAAAACGGGCTGAGTACCCGTGACGACACGTTGCGCCGTGAATTCATAAAAGAGCATCTCGTATATCTTCTCAGGGCGATAAAGGAAGGGGCCCCTGTCAGAGGATATCTGCACTGGTCCCTTCTGGACAATTTCGAATGGTCGGAAGGCTATGACCCCAGATTCGGCCTGGTCCATGTCGATTACAAGTCGCAAAAGCGCACCATCCGTGAATCCGCAAGATACTACGCCTCGATCATCAGGTCCGGACAGATCCAATAAAAGAAAAGCGGCCGGATCTCATCATTAGTAACGCATTTCATGAATACCCGCCATTCTTATTCGTATAATCACAAATAATATTTGACAAAAAACAAAAATAGGTTACAATAAAAAAGCGGGTAAAGGGGCCCTGACAGAGGCGTGGCGGACGATCGTTTACCATGTTCCGTACAGGGAGGATCCACACCGGACGGAGGGGCCCTGGTAGGAACATGGTAAACGATCGTTACTTCAGTAGTCACAGGGACCTGAGTAGTCACGATTTTTCACAAAAGGAGGGTAGCATGGTCAACCAGAAGATCGCGTCCGGCATTTTAACGGCGCTTGTTCTTATGTTCTCTGTCGCGGGGCACCGCGTATTCGCGATGGACGGGGATTGGGAGCGGGTTTCGAACGGGATATGCGGGGCGGCTCGCATCACGTGCGTAAAGGGTATTGACGGAACAGACACACTGTATGCGGGAACAAGTGACGGTTTATACGTGAAGACGGATCCCGGAAAGAGATGGAGAAAAGAGGACAGCCTTAGCACGGGAGTCAGTGTCACTGATATAGCGTTTTCAGGTAAAGATATCCTTGTCGCGACAAAAAGCGGGTTATACATAAGCATGGCGGAAAAAGCATGGAAGCGCGTTCCCGGTAAAAAAGACCTGAAGGGCGTGATCGCCATTGAAGGACCCGGGGAAAGATCATCACTGGTATGGTCGTCGAACGAGCTTTTCCTGGTGGAAAATGGCAGTTGGAAACATATCGGTCCCAAAATGGCCCCGGGCGGAATAGCGGATGTCGTGTATAAGCACGGCCTGATCTACGCTGGTGTGAAAGGGGAAGTCTTTTATTCTTCTGATAAAGGTAAGACCTGGAAAAAATGCCCTGTTCCCGGGATCGTTGAAGGGGAAGAAGATGGAATGGAAGAGGGCCTGGAAGAAGATGTTGGATACCGGCCGTTCATAAGAAAGATCGATCATGCCGGTCCTTATGGCGTGGCTGTCGCGACAGGGAAGGGAATATTCGTGATACACGGCGAAGCGGATGTGGTGAACAGGATCGATACAACGGGACTTCCCGCATCGTCAGTCTCAGACACGCTGAATTCGGAAAAAGGGCTTTTTGCGGCAGCCGGCGATAAAGTGTTCCTGTACTCCCCGGAGGGATATGCATGGCAGCCGTTTTTTGAGAACGCCTCCGGCGGCGCGATCACATGTTTA
This sequence comes from Candidatus Omnitrophota bacterium, assembly GCA_030631915.1. Taxonomy (GTDB): domain Bacteria; phylum Omnitrophota; class Gorgyraeia; order Tantalellales; family Tantalellaceae; genus DAOVKF01. The sequence continues at coordinate 1,144 of DAOVKF010000137.1, read as the reverse complement.
ATGACCGTAAAGGACAGAACAGGACGCGCCTGGTTCTGGGTGGCCGCGGAGAAAGGCATGTACAGGAGGGGCATGGACTCCTTTTCAGCCTTTGCGCAGGGCCAGCTCCCGCGCCGGGTTCCGGGCAGGGAGCCTTTGATCAAAGAAGTGCACGGGATGGCTGTTGAGTACGCGGAAGTAAGCCCGGAAAAGATCAAAAAGATGAGGTATGCCGCGCAGAACAAAGCATGGCTGCCGAAATTAAGCCTGGGACTTGACAGCGGTTTTAGCCGCACAATAGATCTGGATAGAGGCGGTACAAATGACCCGGATTTTTACATAACAGGTCCGGAAGAAAACGATTTTGGCTGGGATGTTTCCCTGAGCTGGAATCTAGGTGAGCTTATCTGGAATGATGACCAGACAAATATAGATGTTCGTTCGAAATTAATGGTCCAGCTCAGGGACGATATACTTGAGGAAGTGACACGGCTGTATTTTGAAAGAAAACGGCTCTTATCAGAGCTGGATCGGATGGGAAAAAAAGATAAGGAGCTGCCTGAAAAACAGTTGAGGATAGAGGAACTTACAGCCTATATTGACGCGCTTACAGGGGGGGCTTTTTCCAAAGCCATTGATGCGGAGCGAAGCGGGTAAAAGTCCGGATCGCGTGTAAACTTGGGGACATGCCTCAAGGGGACCCACCTCAGGTAAGAAACCAGGTAACATTTCAGTTATTCCGGTATATTTTAAGACCTACTCTACATTTTTCTGTCCCGCCAAAGTGATAATGTCCTATTCTGCCAAAGTAAGAATGTCCGGTTTTCAAATGCTATCGTAAAGAAGTTTTTGCGAGGTTTTATGAGTACGAAGGGACGGTGCCGGCAATGGATAGCTTTAAGAGATATGTGAAAAAGTATGGGATTCCCCAAATGATATCCCCGCAGACGAAAACACGGATAGAACGGTTATCCGGGACATTTCAGGATAGAGTATAACCCAGTCATGATCAAGGTTTCAGCACATCCGCCCCGTTGCTGAGAAAAGATCACCGTGCTATAATGGTCGGGTAAAACTGGACCAAAAATCGGTTAAAAATAAGGTGTACAAATGGTGTATAATATTTAACCGAAGGAGGTTCAAATGGCGACTAGAAAGAGTTTTA
>DAOVKF010000006.1 GCA_030631915.1 Candidatus Omnitrophota bacterium | reverse complement strand
CGCCATTCAGATAAGCTCCGCGTCTTCGCCGTGTATCCAGCCCTTTTTGCCGTCGGCCCGTCTTACCTTATACCAGTCTCCCTTTTCCCCAAGCACCGTTACTTTCATGCCTTCATGCAGTTTAAAAAAGACCGTCGCGGGATCGAACGGCCCGTAACGGGCCTCCGCCCGAGGGGCGATAATGACCGCCTCGCGCCCTATTCCGCCGGCCTTATGCCATACAACGAACAGATTACAGACCGCGCACAGAAGAACAAGTAAAGCCGCTATAATAAAACGGCGGGCGGCATAACGCCTGTAGATCGTGACAGCAAAGATAACAGCGGCCAGCACGTACAGAGCGGACGATATCCATAACAGGCCGTCCACGGTAAAGCTTTCATAATACCGCCTTAAAGGCCGCCATTCCCATACACCCCGCCGCGTCAGAACAGGTCCTCTGGTTTTTGCGCGCACGAACTTATAGTTAGCGTCAATGTCCGCGTTTCCCGGCATGAGCCGCTTCGCTCTTTCATAATTAAGCATGGCTTTCCCGGGTCTTCCGGCCCTGAAATACGCGTTGCCCAGGTTGTAATACACATAAGCGCTCTCGTATCCCGAGGCGATTATCTTTTCATATTCCGCTATGGCTTTCGCGTAATCGCCTTTTTCGTAATAGTCGTTGCCGGCGTAAAACAAACGCTCGGGCTTAACAGCCTCTTCACCGAATGAAAGACAGGTCATAAAAACGGTGAACAATACCCACATACAGATCAATTTACCCTGCCTCATAGCCTTGTCCTCTCCAGAGAGTCGATTATCTTCCTTACTTTTTCAAGGACCTCTTTGGCCTTCTCTCCGCCGGGGATCGCGGAAGCGTACCGCACCATGTCGCAGCCCGCGAACACCTCCCGGATCTGCCTGAGCACGTTCTCATCGCATCCGGCCGGCCTCAGCTTATCCTCCACCACCTGCGCCGTGATACTTCCGCCGGCCATATCGAACTTATTGCCCAGGTATTCCTGCAGCGTCCTGAACACGGCATCATAGAACCCGGCCGCATCATTCTTCCTGAGACACATACCGGCCTTTCTGATGCCTCTTTTCGCCCCGGCAGGCGCCTCTAATGAACGGGCGTACCGCCTGTCGGTCCTTATTTTCTCTTTCCTCCTGTGCGCCGCGTAAAAAGCGAGCAGGAATCCCAGCGGCACAAGCTGCCCGGCCCAGAAAAAGATATTGTTATAAAAAAAGCCGCCTTTTTCCCGCAGGTCCCCGATATTCTCCTTTATGTGGATGATATCCTGCCCCAGCTTTTCCGGAGGATAGAACATCTGTTCCTTCCCGGCCATTGAGACTATCTTCACGGCTTTCTCGGATTCCGGCCTTGCCGCGACTTCCACGGGCAGCGGAGGCTCCTCTATGGTCTTATACCGTCCTGTCCGGGGGTCGAAAAAACTGAATGAGATACCCGGTATCTCTTTCATCTCATCCGTCTTGGGGATGATGATCTGTTCATAGGTCTTCATCCGCTCTTTTTTCGTGACCTGGGGTTCGTATATCTTGAAATCCTCTCCGTCTTTTACCTCAGGCGCGGTGACGGTATCCATATTACCGGTCCCTGTGATTATCATGCGGACCGTGAGCGGATCACCCACCCTGACCTTACGCGGTTCACAATGCGTCTCCATGCTGAAATCTCCTACCGCCCCCCGAAAATCCAGAGGCCTGTCTTTTTCAGGAAAGGGCAAAATGGTCATCTCCACAGGGTCTGACTCGACTTCCAGCGGATACATCTCATATCTCTTGAATATATCCGAGAAAAAATCATCATCAAAGACACTTCTTCTCCCGAAAAACGAGGGCCGGCCCGCGGACCGCTTCGGCACGACAACCTTGCACCCCAGGTTTGCCGGCCCCAGGGCATAAGTCCCTTCTTTTATCCCGAACAGATTTATCCGGAAGACCAGTACGTGGTACCGGATACCATCACGGGTCTCCTGCCGCTTCCGTGGTTCCTCCCATTCCTCCGCTGAAAAACCTTCATGGCCGAACACCGGATACTCTATCTCCTTAAGCCGCATTTCATCAACATACAGCGTTACAGTAACGGGGATTATTTCGTTGATATATACCGTCCTTTTCGGCGTCTTCATCACAAGGAAGACCCTGTCGCCTGAATAAGGCTTTTCAGCGGGCGTGAATTTAGGCGCGGCAGGGCCCCGGACAGGAGGCGGACGGACGGACGGGGTGCCGTAAACGGCAAGCATTACAGGAGCGGCGGAATAGGTCTCTCCCCGGTACTCCGTAAAGAAAGGACCTATCTTGAAATTGCCCTCCTTTTTCGAAATGACCAGATATGAATGCGTGATAGACCTGGAGATCTTCCCGTTAATGATCGATACCTGCGTGGCAGGCCCCACGTATTTGATGCGCAGGCCGGCCACTACCGGCATATCCGGCATGGCTATATCCTGACTGCCGTAAAAAGTCACATTGAGATAGACCGGGTTCCCTAGGGATACCCGGGACCTCTCCAGCGCCGCCTCAAGCCTTTGCTCCCGGGGCAGGGCAGGATCCGCGGAGAAGATCGGCACGGCTATCGTCAATAATATAATAATTTTACGGATCATAAATCCACTACTCTACCAGTTCTTGAGGACCTGTGGACGGCCGGCCGCTTTTTTCTTCCTCATCGCGGCACGCATCTCCGCTTCCTCCTCTTCCTGGCCCCTTAACATCATGTTCGCCTCTTCTTCTGTCATGCGGCCTTCAGGCCTTTCCATTGTATCAGGCCCCGCGCTTTCCGGAACCCGGTTTTCGTCCCCGGGCTCAGGAGCGCGCCCTCTCCGCTCATCTTCCTGTTCCTTCCCGTCCTGCTCTTTCCGTTCCTCTTTCTGCTCATCCCTTTGTTGCTGTTCCTGCTCCTGATCGTTCTCCTTCTCTTTCTCCTTCTGCTGTTCTTTTTCCCGCTCTTTCTGCTGTTCCTTCTGCTGCTGCTTTTGCTGTTCCTTCTCCTGTCCCTTCTGCTGTCCCTTTTGCTGTTCCTTTTGCTGTTCCTTTTGCTGCTGCTGCTCCTTCTCCTTCTGCCGCTCCTCGAGTTCGCGGATCTTCTTCAACGTAAACTCGTAATTGTACTTGACGTCATCGTCTTGCGGACAAAGCTCGATACCTTTCCTGTAGAATTCCGCCGCTTCCTTGTAATTCGACATGGCGGACTGGGGATCGGGCTTCTCCTCTGCCTCTCCCATCCTGAACCTGCTGTTACCCGCGTTATAAATGGCCGGTGCTTCGATCCGTTCCTCTCCCGCGCCGAACGACGCCAGAAACGCGTTCAAGGCTTTCGCGAATTCCCTCTTGCGGTAAAAAGCCGAGGCCCGGTTATACTGTATGACGGGGTCTTCCGGCCTCAGTGAAAGCGCTTCGTCGTATCGCTTCAAGGCCTCCTCGTATCTGCTTTCCTGATACAACCTGTCAGCCTGTTTTGCCCTGCTTACCGCCGACGCCCCGTCGGCGTTTGCCGCCAGGCAAAACAAGACGACAACCGGCATTCCCACTGACAACCCGAACTTCGATAACACTGTCTCTCCCCCGGTCTCAACCTTGAGCCTAACACTCTCCCCTGCGGCGGTCCCCTACAAGCGGCTCAATAAACAGGAACAGGAGCGCCACGCAAAGAGGTATCTGAAACCTTTCCCTGTATCTTTTTTCCATCCTGGCCTTAAACTCCTCTTTCTCTAATTTAGAAAGCCGCTGCTCGTATATAAGGTCCAGGCCGAACTCCGCGCCGCTCGCGCCCACGTACATGCCTCCGGTCCCCAGGGCGATACGCTGAAGAACGTCCTCATCAAGCCGTGTCTTAACGGCGTTCCCCTCCGGATCCTTGAGAAACGACATCTTTCCGGCTTCGCCCCTCATCGGTATAAGCTCCCCCCCGGCAGTCCCTATCCCCACGCAGAATATCGTTACTCCGGCGGCCCTGGCCCTGGCTATTGCCCTGTCGACCCCGCCCTCGAGGTCCTCGCCGTCGGTTATTATTATCAGTATCTTGTGCTTTTTCTTCCCGCCTCCATAGCTGTCCACAGCGGTATAGACCGCGTTGGAAAGCGAGGTGCCGCCCACCGGGATAGTGTCGACGCTTATATCTTCCAGGGAAAGCAAAAAACCGTTGTAATCCAATGTCAGCGGACATTGAAGAAAAGCCGTTCCCGAAAAAGCGATTAGCCCTATCCTGTCGCCTTTCATTTTTCTCACCAGGTCCATGATAGCCAGTTTCGAGCGTTCCAGCCTGTTGGGGAGAACATCCTCAGCCAGCATGCTGTTGGACGTATCCACGGCTATCAGTATGTCCAGCCCCTGCCGCTTTATTTCCTGCCAGCTGAACCCCCACTGGGGCCGTATGAACGCGATAAGGATAAAAAGCAACGCGGCAGCGATCATCAATGTCTTTATCTTCTTTTTCCGTTCGTCGAAGGACATCGCGATCTCCGGCAGGAGCGCGTCATGAGCGAATCTCTCAAGGGCTTTCTTCCGCCTCCTGCCGGCCCATACATAGAACAACATGACCGCCGGCAAAAGCCACAATAATACCGCCATATGTAAAGCGCCGAACTTCATTCAGGGTATCCTCCTCAACAACGTGCCGGACAATACGATCTCCATGAGCAAAAGACACAGCGCCGGAAAAAGAAAAACCCCGAACAGCTCCCTGTAACGGTTATATCCCCTTTCCTCTATTTCCGTCTTCTCCAGCCTGTCTATCTCCCGGTAAATATCCCAGAGGCCCACCGTATCGGTCGCCCTGAAATACCTCCCATCCGTTATACCGGCCATTTTCTTCAGAAGTCCCTCATCTATTTCTATCTCCACCGGCTGTAATACCGTATCACCGAACATGTTCTTTACCGGGAAAGGGACGAGCCCTTTTGTCCCGGTGCCGATGGCGTATATTCTAACGCCGAGCGCGTTTGCCGCTTCCGCCGCGGAAAGCGGAGAGACCTTTCCGGCATTGTTCCTGCCGTCGGTCAGCAGTATTATTACCTTGTCCTTCGCCTCTGTCCCTTTAAATCTGTTAAGCGCGGCGCTTATTGCTGAGCCTATGGCCGTGCCGTCCGCTATCATCCCGATCCTGACCCTCTCAAGGTTCCTTCCCACCCAGTCATGGTCAAGCGTAAGCGGGCAGACGGTATAGGCCAGCGAGGCAAAAGCCACCAGGGCTATCCTGTCGTTCGGCCTTTTTTTGATAAACTCCTCCACGACGTTCTTGACCACGGTCAGCCGGTCAAAGCGTTTTCCGCCCATCTCGAAATCCATGGCGCGCATACTGCCGGAAGTGTCGATAACGAGAACGATATCCACACCTTCGACAAAGACCTTTGTCTCCTGGACAGGGAGCTGCGGCCGGGCTATCGCCAGGACAATGAGCAAAAGACACAGCGCGCGCAGGTACACGACATTACCGCTTGATCTCAGGCGCAGGGACGGTTTCAGGCCCCTGATAAGGCCCTGGTCCGGGAAACGGAACGAACTGCGCATCCTGTTCTCGAACTTTTTCGCCGTATAGACCAGCAGGGGTATAAAAACGCTTAAACCAAGCGCCCAGAAATTAACAAACCGCATCAGCCATATCCCTCTTTCCTTTAAATTCAGCGAGTACCGGAGTATAAACGATCGTTTACCATGTTCCTACCAGGGCCCCTCCGCCCGGTGTGGATCCTCCCTGTCGAGTTTCGTCTGATCGACAAAATCCTCGGCCAGACCAAAACTGTCAAGTATCTCCAGGGACGTGGGGCCGTATTTCGCGAACTTGACCATATCACAATGCGTGAGAAACTTTCTCAGGAGATCCTTGTGTTCCCGCTTGAGCTCCCGCGCCTGGTTGACGTAATTCAGGAATTCTTCCGTGGTCATCTCAGGGGCGCGGTAAGAAAATCTGCTCTCAATATAATGTCTCACGATCTCCGAAAGACGGATATAATACTCTTTTACCTTTCCCTGTCCCGGCAGGTCCATGCTTTTCAACCCGCTCAGCTCTCCATACGCTGTTACATGCGCGGGGACCGGGCCGGCCGCTTCGGCAGGGAAACTCTTCCGCTTCCTCCTCCACAGCGCCCAACCGGCCAGCGCCGCGGCGAAGATCAGGGACATGACCGTGAAAAATATCAGCAACCCGCGGCGCCTGAAACCGGCCAGGCCTTTTATGTCCCTTATGTCGGCCTCCGCGTCCGTTAAAAGGCTCCGAACGTTCACGGGGATCTGACGGGTTTCCAGTGTGCTCCAGTCTGCCGCGTCAGGAGGCTTGTATCGCACCTTTACGGGCGGTATAACATGCGTCCCTGTGGTGTATATGCCCAGCACGTACGTCATCCCGGCGGTCCCGCGTCCGATCCACCCTGACTTCGCGGCACGGGACCCGATAAAGGAAAAATCGCCCAGCCGTTCCGGACGCTCCGGGAAAGAAACATCCATACCCCTGACATTGCGCGCCGTGACCTCAAGCCGCACCCTGCCGCCTATGACGACGTCGTCCCTGTCAACGGCGGCTTCGACCTCCACGCGGTCCGCCGCCAGAGCCGGGGAACATAAAGCGATCAGGAGCGGTAAAATTATTGATATTCTTCCTGTGCCCATTCTTCTATCTCCGCGCCAGCCGGTGTTCCCTCATCCTGAAAAACCTTATAAGCGGTTCGACGTAAGACTCGTCCGTGCGTATGTCAATGCTGTCCACGTTAACCGAGCGGAACAGTCTATCGCGTCCGGCCTTTATTTTCGCCGAACGCTCCCTGTAAAACCCGCGCGCGGCCGGATCAGAAGTATCGACCACATACGGCGTCCCGGTTTCCGCGTCGTGCACCTTTATTATGCCGGCGTCCGGCAGTTCCAGCTCAGCCGGATCAGTGACCGTGACCGCGATCACGTCATGCCTTTTATTGGTCACTGACAGTATCTTCCTGAAGTCCGGCGCCATAAAATCCGAGACCATGAACGTGATGGCCCGGCGCGTGGTAACCCGGTTAAGATGCTCAAGCACGCTTCTTATATCCGTGCCTTTTCCCGCCGGTTCGTTATGGATCGCCTCACGGATCACGCGCAGCACATGACGCAGGCCCTTTCTGGGCGGTATGAACTTTTCCACCCGGTCCGTAAAGGTCAGCATGCCGACCCTGTCGTTGTTCTTTACGGCGGAAAACGCGATAATCGAACAGAGCTCCGCGGCCAGATCGCTTTTGATCCGGTTCCGCGTCCCGAACCGGCAGGACATCGATACGTCCAGGAGTATCATTATCGTCAGTTCTCTCTCCTCGACGAACTTCTTGATATAAGGGTGGCCCATGCGCGCGGTCACGTTCCAGTCGATCGACCGTATCTCGTCACCCGGCGTGTATTCGCGGACCTCGTCAAACTCCATGCCTATACCCTTGAATACGCTCTGGTACCGTCCCGCGAACACATCCGTCACTTTGCGGGATGTGGTTATCTGTATGCGCCGTATCTTTCGTATTATCTCTTTGGAAATCATGATCAGTCGTTAGTCGTTAATAGTTAGTGAACTATTCACTGACTATGGAACTTCAATTTCCTCGAATACCCTTCTGACAATATCCTCCGATGTTTTATCTTCCGCTTCCGCCTCATAAGTCGGGATGATCCTGTGCCGGAGGACATCAGGGCCTATTGACTTAACGTCCTGCGGCGTGACATAGCCCCGGCGCTGTATGAACGCATACGCTTTAGCGGCCAGGGTAAGGTATATGCTCGCCCTCGGCGACGCGCCATACTCTATCAGTCCGTCAAGGTCATTGATCCCGCTCGCGGCAGGCTCCCTCGTGGCAAAAACTATATCAATGATATATTTCTCGATCTTCTCGTCCATGTATATCTCATTTATGACCCTGCGCGCGCCGAGTATCCTGTCCGGCGATACTACGGGAGCGACATCTATCACCTTGTCCGTGAACGACATCCTCTTCAATATCCTGTGCTCTTCTTCCTTTGAGGGATAACCTATCTTCAGTTTCAGCATGAAACGGTCAACCTGCGCCTCGGGCAGGGGGTACGTGCCCTCCTGTTCGATCGGGTTCTGCGTGGCCAGCACCAGGAACGGCTCTTCCAGTTTGAACGTGTTCGCGCCTATTGTCACCTGCTTCTCCTGCATGGCCTCCAGAAGCGCGCTCTGGACTTTCGCGGGAGCCCTGTTTATCTCGTCAGCGAGAATAATATTGGAAAAGATCGGGCCCTTTTTTGTGGTGAAATCGCCGTCTTTCGGATTATAGACAAGCGTCCCTATGAGATCCGCGGGCAAAAGATCCGGCGTGAACTGCAGCCGCTGGAAACCAGTGCTGATCGCGGCTGAAAGCACTCTCACCGACATCGTCTTCGCGAGGCCCGGAACACCTTCAATGAGGACATGACCGTTTGCCAGAAGTCCGACCAGAAGACGTTCAAGAAGATAGTCCTGCCCGACTATCACCTTCCGTATCTCGGACAACAGGTCCTCTATAAACACACTTTCTTCCCGGACTTTCTCGTTTATGGCGGTTATACCCTGGGACATGCTTCTACCTCCTTATTTCGGTTTTTAAATATACGGATAAGGGCCTTCAGTAGACCTTTTTATCCGGCAGGGTGGACCAGTGCTCAAGCAGTCCCTTACATTCGTTCCACATGAACCTCGCCTCGATGATCACAGGCGAAGAACCCATTTCTCTCATCTTCGCGGCGGATATGCTGAGCTCGTTAAACCCGAGTTCCCGCACTGCCTCGATACGCGTCCCGTATATCAGGCGGTCTATCCGGGCCCAGTGGATGGCCGAGAAACACATGGGACATGGTTCGGTCGTGGAATATATCTCACATCCTGAAAGGTCATATACGCCGAGTTTTTTCGCCGCAAGAGAAATGGCCCTGATCTCCGCGTGCTGAACAGGATCGTTATCCCTTAAAACCGTATTATGCGCGATGGCCAGGACCTCGTTGCCCCTGGCTATGACCGCGCCGAAAGGGCCCCCGTGCCCCCTGTCGATACCAAAACGGGCCTCTGTGATCGCGATCCTCATGAATTTTTCGTCAGCCATTCACCGTTCACCCTCTGTCCCTATTCCACAAGATCGTACGGCGTGATGATATCGTACTTTTCGCTCAACTCATCTATTTCCCGCCGCAGACGCGCGTGGTCCCCGGCTCCTATCGTGTCCCGGCTTATCAAATAGTATATTTTCCTGAAAGCCCACCCGCGCGCGAGCGCCCTGTCCCCTTGCTCCGCGCCTGCAAGGGACCTCCTGAATATCAACTCCTTGGTCTCGCCGTCCATCTCCCCCAGAAGCTGCATGGAAAAAACATCCTCGTCCTTGAACCGGCCGTACAGGATGAACTCGCTGCCTTTGTAAAAATCCGGCAGATATTTCGGATACACACTCCCCGCGTCCACGCCGATCAGCCTGTACCTGACATTCAAAAGAAGGGGTGATCTTATCTGCCGGTATAACTCCCGGAATTCCTCCTCTATCCCGGACGTTCTGCCGGCAAACCGGCTCCATCCCCTGTTCTGGTAAGATATGAAATCCAGGAGGTACCTGTTCACGCGGGCGCCTCCCCCGAAAGAAAATATCGAACGTTTCATGTTATTGCGCCGCGTTATCTGCCGGATAATGCGCCTGGAATCAGTGATGCCCGCGGTAGGCCTTCCGTCGGTCACCAGCATGATATACGAGGGGGAAAAAGCAAGCGGGGCATCGACTATTTTCAGTAGAGCGTTATCCACGTCCGTCTGGCCGATTGATCTCAACTGTTTGACAAAGGTCCCGGCTTCCGCGATACTTCCCGGGGAAACCTTCACCGATCTGTCCCTGAACTTCGCCAGATCCCCCCTGAAAGCGACTATGTTAAATCTGTCGTCCGCGTTCATCTCCCGGAGGCAGTCCATTACCGCGGCCTTTACACGGGAAAGCTTGTCCGCCGTAATGCTCTTTGAAGAGTCTATCAGGAAAATAACCTCTTTCGGCATGACCTCAAGGTCACTCCCCTCCTTCGCGCTTATGACAAGCTTGAAATATTTCTCCCCTGTCACCGGCTCCTCGTACCTGTATACTTTTACTGCCAGAAAAGTGCTAATGTCTTCATGCTCACCCGGCTGCGCCTGTTCCATGATCCCCGCGAACTCGCTTTTGCCGGGCCGGAAAAAGCCTTCCGCGGAACGGCCCCGCGTATCAATAACCGCGTCAGCCCGTTTAAAACCCTGTTCTTCCATCTTATAATCCATACTCCTGAGCACAGTGACGTCTCCCTTCAAAGCGCTCACAATGTCACTGTCCATGCGCTGCCTTAAGAGAGACCTCTCTTCCGGGGCGGCATCCTGCCTGGCCTTCGCCTCTTCGATATCCCGGACATCCGGGGGCACGGGTTTTTCTTCCGTGAAAAACTCATCAAGGTCCTCCCGGCGCAACCTGTCCTTCTTTTCCGCAAGTGACACGTCTTTTTCAGCCTTTTCTTCCGGAAGCTGCTCCCCCATCTCCGCGGCGGGATGCTCCCGGGACATCTTCACGGCCGGGACCTCGGGTTTAAAACCGGCAAAAAGCTTTACGGGTGTGGGCTCTTCCTCAACGCCCTTTATCCGGAAAACCGTCCGCGTCTCGTCCCTGACCCGGCTCATCCCGGACAGGAGGAAAAAATTCGACGAAGCGAAAAACAGGCCATGGGCCAGAAAAGAAATACCGACCGCTATTACTACCGCCTTTTCACCTTTCTTCATGTTTTATTATCTCATTGTGCCCGGTGTGGATCCTCCCTGTACGGAGCATGGCAAACGACCTTATCGCTGAGTATCTGAGTCGGTATCCACCACGAGCTGTTCTTGCGCTTTCCGGGCCAGGCGGTCCTCGGGATATTTTCTTATAAGTTCCTCGAACATGTCCGCGGACTTCTGTTCCATCCCGGCCTTTTTGAAACACTCCCCGGCCCTGAACAACGCCCGGGGACAAAGATCCCTGTCCTCGTAAAGTATGGCGACCATGGCATACGCTTTCGCGGCTTCCGCGTATTCGCCCATCTCACTCCTTACGTTCCCTATCTCAAAACGGGCGTGCGCTCCGACCATGTTATCCTTGTGCAGTTTCAGCGCCTCCTCAAAAGCGGTTAAAGCTCCCTCATGCTGACCCCTGGCCAGACAGCATCTGCCGACTCCGAGATATGACCGCTCAAGATACGGGGAGGGATCTTCCCTTGCAATTGTTCTACGGAAATAATCTTCCGCTTCGTCCAGTCTGCCCGAACGCCGCAGATTCTCCCCTATCATATAAGGTACCGCGCCGCCGGCGTCGCTTTTCCCGTGTCTTTCTTCGTACAGACGCAGCACGGCCAGGGACCTGTTACCCTGTCCGCTGTTGAAATAATGGTCAGCGACCCATCTGTAAACCCCCTGGTCCACGGCAAACCCGGGCTCCCCGGTCATAAGGTCATACCAGGTATCAGCGGCTTCAGGAGCCGCCCCTTTACGGTACAGGCAATAAGCCGTCGCGTCGCTGCCTGAGGCGTAAAACGCGCCTTCTGTGTCCGATGTTATCCTTGAGTAAACCTTTATCGCCTTTGCCCAATCCTCTTTTCCCTGGTATCCCCGTCCCGTCCAGTAAAGCACAGAGTCCCTGACCCGTGAGCCCGGAAACTCCTCCATGAACTTCTCATACGTCTCTATGAGCGGCTCGAAATCATTTGTATTGATATACACCTTGCCCAGTTGGAACAGGACGTTCTCCTTCAAAGGACTTTCATCATACCTGGACAGGAACAGCCGGTAATCTTTTTCCGCTTCCTTATCGCGTCCGAGTTCCAGGTTATTCTGTCCCGCCTTTAAAAGCACACCCGGGCTTCTTTTGTCTTCCGGATACCTGTCCGCGAAACCCCTGTAGGACCTGACCGCCTCCTCCGGCTTGCCCGACCGGTCATAGAGCCAGCCTGTCTCATACAACGCCTCCCTGGAAAAGGAAGAGGCCTTAAAGTCCCGCGTCAGTTTTCCGTATATGTCTATTGCCTCGTCTGTCCGGCCCGATCCGGCCAGCGCCTTTGCCTTCAAATAGAACGCCTCATCACGCGAACCCGCGGGCACGGCCAGGTAAGCGTCGATACGCGAAAGGCTTCTGTCAAGCTCCCCTGATTCGTAGAGCGCCCAGCATTCATTGAGCCCCGCTTTTATGCCGGATCCCGTCTCAGGATACGTGCCCGCCGCCTCTCCATAGACCTTTGCCGCTTCAGCGAATCTGTCGGTCTGAAAAAAACTGTTGCCCAGAACGACCAGCATCCTGGACCTTATCTCAGCGCTTTCCGTTTTCGCGAAAAGGCCGTCAAAATCATCTATGATGCGCTGATATTCAGCGTCACTGTAAAGAGAGGAAACCAGGCCCAGCACGGCTTTTTCAACGATATCCGGGCCGGCTGAAATATCCATGGCCTTCCGGTAGGCCGTCCGCGCCCTGCCGCGGTCCCCGGCCAGCTGATACGCGTCTCCGGCGCGAAGTTCGGCCCGCGCGATCATGTCTTTCCCAACGGAAAGGGAAGAGGCGGCCTGATAGGCGTCCGCGGCCTTTTGAAAATCACCGGACCCTGAATAGATATCCCCCAGGTTCATGTACGCGAACGGCGCGTACTCACTGCCGGGAAGATCATCCGTGAGCCGTTGAAGCGTATCCCTTGCCCTTTCGTGATCCTTGTTCTTTAAATACACGTTCGCCATGTAATACCGGGCCGCGGCCGCCACGTCCGGGATATCTTCCGCATCGGCCAGGGAAGACAACCTGCTTTCCGCGCCGGCGTAATCGCCTGTAAAGAAACATATCTGGCCCTGCCTCAAGGCCGCTCTACGGGCGAGATCCCCCGAGGGATGCTGTTTGATGAACGCGTCGAACCGGTCCAGCGCCTCCGCGTATTTTTTTTGCAGGAAATAACTTTCTCCGATCCTGTAACGGGCCAACTCCGAGTAGCGGCTTTCCGGATAAGTCTCCAGGGAACTCTTATATCCGTCTATGGCCAGGTCGAACATCCCTCGGGAAAAAAGACCGTTGGCGAAATCGAACTCCTCTTTCTCGTTGACGCCGGGCTCCTGCCGCTCGGAGAACGCGGAAGGGCCTCCGGAAAGGACGCCGATCATCAGAACGGCGAAAAAGACCGCGCACCGGGTCATCCCGGGCATGTTCTGCCTTCCGCCCATATTACTCTTCCTTTTCCTTCATGGTGGCAAAGGACACGTTCCATATGTCAGAAGCGGCGCATATGTCCAGGACCTTTATTATGTGCTTGTGGCGCGTATCCCTGTCTCCCCTTATGATCACCGGCTGGCCCTTATACAGCTCCGATACGCGGCCCAGCATGCTCTTTAATCCGTCATAACCCAGTTCCTTCTGATTCACCACAACGGTCCCGTCTTCCCGCACGTTTATAATGATCTCCCCGGCAGTGCGCCGCATCTCCGTAGACTCTTCCGCTGTCGGGACGGAAATGTTTATCTCTGTCTCCAGCTCGTAAAATATGAACGCTGCCATGAAAAATATCAGCAGAAGGAACACGATATCTATCAGAGGAGCGAGCTGGATCACCGGCCGTTCCGGAAAAACCTTTTTAACGTCAGAAAAATCCATCTATCCTCCTAAGTTTGCCCTGACTCTCCGGTTCTCCTGTCTCCTTCTTTACCCTCCGTGATGAGCTGGAGCAATTCCGCGGATATATGCTCGAACTGAGACGTGACGCTCTGCACCACTCCCCGGAAATACGAGTAAAATATCATGGCCGGTATGGCTATGATAAGCCCGGTTGCCGTAGTGACCATGGCCTTCGAGATACCGCTTGCCAGAAGCACGGGTTTGACCGCGCCCGCCTGAAAGGCAATGACGTTAAACGCCTGGATCATGCCGAGAACCGTCCCCAGCAGCCCCACCATCGGAGAGATGGCCGCTACATCGGCAAGATAACTCAGCTTCTGCCACAGAACGGTTACGCTCCGTTTTCCCTTGTCCTGCATCGCCTCTTCTATGACCACCTTCTCATGTTCCCGGCGCGCGATCCCGGCCAGGACCGCGTCCGCTATCAGGCTGGGACTGCCCTCACACAGTATCTTTGCCTCACGGTACTTCCTTGACTCGAGCAGGGAGACCGTCTTATCGAGAAATTCCTCGGGAAGAAGTTTATCCTGTTTGATCGTGAGAAAATAATAGACGATCAGTGAAAGCGCGGCCACGGATAAAAGTGAAAGGACTATCATGACCTCGCCGCCCGATCTTATTATCTGCCACAGGGTCATGCCGCCTTCGGCGGAGGCCGCGTCCGGTATATACTTTTCCACCCCCCCGGCGCAGAAACCCGGCGCCGCGGACATCAACGTTACAAAGATCGATAAAACCGCCGCGAAAAAAATCTTGTTCCGGAGCATATCTTTCCTCCTTTTTTAGATGATCGCCTCCCCGCGGTGACACAGGACCCTTTTACGGGCTTCCGCGGCCGCGAAACAGTTCCACGGCGAAAAAAAGAGCCACAATAAGACCGCAGAAATACACGAAGACATCCCCGTTCCTGGTATAAAAAGACCTGATACCGCACACCCGGACACTCGCCGTCCTGAAACCCCTGACAAAGGTATCCTTACCGCCCTCCTCGACGCGGGATAGCACCTCACCGGTGGAATCCACAAAACATGAAACACCCGTATTGGCGGCGCGTATCACGGGGACCCTGTTCTCAACGGCCCTGAAGACCGATGCCTGGAGATGCTGTTCCGCTGCGGCGGTATCCCCGAACCACGCGTCGTTGGTCATGTTTACCATAAGATCAGCGCCCTTCAGCACGAATTCCCTCGCGATATACGGGAACACGTCCTCAAAGCATATTAACACCCCGAACCTGTAAAGATCCGCCGAACGCGCTATTGACCCGTCCTCGCCCCTGAACAGAGAAAGAGACCTGAGGGGGAAAAGGGTGTATTCCCCGCCTTTCGCGTAATCACCTATAGGTTTGTTTATATATTTTTTCAGGGGCGAAAGATATTTTTCCAGGGGGATGAACTCACCGAACGGGACAAGGTGTATCTTGTAATATTTCCGGACCAATTCCTCTTTTTCGGAAAAAAGCGCCGCGCAGTTGAAAAAATCCTTACCATCCCGGTACACGACCCCGGTTAGAACAGGAACGCCGATCTCTTCGGCGATCTCCTTTACCTCATCCGCCTCGTCCCCGGCGTTAACAAGATATGGATACGCGGTCTCCGGCCATATGACCATGTCCGGCCTGTCCCCGGCGGCTTTACGCGTAAGGTCATCGTATTCCCCGATAATACCCCCGGCGCGCGTCCCATCCCACTTGATCTCCTGGGGAATATTGCCCTGTATAACACTCAACACGGGCTCTCCCCTGAACTTGAAGTTGTTTAACCTGCAGACACCGTACGTTACCGCGACAACGATCATAGCCAGCGCCGCTACCATATAGGCGATCCTTCTCTTCGCCCTGACAAGGTGGCTGAAAAACGCGACATTCACCAGGACCAGGATGAACGAGATCCCGTAGCCGCCGGCAACATCAGCTATCTGGATAATATTCAGGTTCCTGTACTGGGTGTATCCCAGTATTCCCCATGGGAAACCGGTCAGCATATAACCGCGCAGATATTCCAGGACCACCCAGACAAAAGGCAGTATCAACAGCTCCAGGGAATATTTGAACAATATCCCGGCGAAAAGGCCGAAAAGCCCGTAAAAGACCGAAAGGATGAGAACAAGGATAACGGTTCCGGGAACAGTGACATTCGTCAGCCAGAACAAAAGACCCCCGAAAAATACCACTCCCGAAAAATATGAGAGCCAGAAAGCCCCTCTGACAGTGCTCCGCCTTATCGCGAAAAAAAGAGGCAAAAAGCCTACCCAGGCAAGAAGACCATATCCGAACGGGGGAAAGGCCAGGAAGCCCAGGACCCCGGATATGCCAGCGAGAAACAAACTCAATAACCCGTCCCTTCTCATTATCTGCCGCAGCACTTCTTGTATTTTTTCCCGCTGCCGCACGGGCAGGGGTCATTGCGTCCGACTTTCGGAATGTTTCTTTTATACGTGCCGGCCTCCGCGGACGCGGGATGTTCGAAGACCTCCCCCTGCCGGCCGGTGTCTCCGGCGCCGTAAAAATCGTCCTGTCCCGACGAGGGTACGCCGAGTGAGGAATATTCCTTGTGTTCAAACATCTCTTCGGCCGGCTTGAAAACAGCCTTCTTGTGCCTTTCCTCCATGGCCGATATTTTCATTATCCTCTCCGCGGTCTGCAGGTCTATCCTGGTCATGAGCTCATGGAACATCCTGAACGCCTCGTGCTGGAACTCGACGAACGGATCCTTCTGGGCATACGCCCGCCACGATATGCCTTCACGCAGGTCGTCGATCTCCCTCAGGTATTCCTTCCAGTTGGAATCTATGAGCGAGAGCATTATCATTTTTTCAAGATGCCGCAGATCTTCCTCACCCAGGAACTTTTCCCTTATGGAATAATGTTTCCTCGCGGCTGCCATTACCAGTTCCATGATCTCAGCGGCCGGCCTGCCGGCCAGCTGCTCCGGCTTTACGTTGATCACATACCGGTACATTGCCTCCTTCGCGAACGCTTCCGGGACCGGGTCCTCATCCCACTTTTCCAGAAGGGACTCCATGCCCACTGACAGGCATTCAAAAAACTCCTCCTTGAGGTTCCCGCCTTCGAGTATCATGCGGCGCCTCCTGTATATGACCTCTCTCTGCCTGTTCATTATATCGTCATACTTGAGCAGATGTTTTCTTATCTCAAAATTCTGCATTTCCACCCTTTTCTGCGCGGTGCGTACGGCCCTGGTGACCAGCGGGTTTTCTATTACCTCCCCTTCTTCCATGCCCAGCTTGTCCATGATGGTCTTGATCCTGTCCGATCCGAATATCCTCATAAGGTCGTCTTCAAGCGAAAGGCAGAACCTGCTTGAGCCGGGGTCCCCCTGGCGGCCCGCCCGGCCTCTGAGCTGGTTGTCTATCCTCCTTGATTCGTGCCTTTCCGTGCCCATTACATGCAGTCCGCCCGCTTCAACGACCTTTTCATGCTCCTGCCGGGTCTGCTGCTCCGCCTCTTCCAGAAACCTGGCGCAGGCTTTCTCCCTCTCCCCGGGATCGTCGATCTCCAGCTTATCCACGGCGTCCCTGGCCATGTATTCGGGATTCCCGCCGAGCAGGATATCGGTGCCGCGGCCCGCCATGTTCGTGGCTATGGTGACGGCCTTATACCGCCCGGCCTGCGCGATAATATGCGCCTCTTTCTCATGATACCTGGCGTTTAACACATTGTGTTTTATCCCTCTCGCCGTCAAGAGACGGCTCAGATGTTCGGATCTCTCTATGGAGATCGTGCCCACAAGAACGGGCCTGCCTTTTTCATGCCATTCGGCCACGTTCTCGACAATGGCGTTGAACTTCTCCTTCTCGGTCTTGTATATCCTGTCGGGCATATTATCCCTGCTCAACTGCCTGTTGGGAGGGACCATTAAGACGGGCAGAAGATATATACCTTCAAACTCGGTCTCTTCCGTCTTTGCCGTTCCTGTCATCCCGGCCAGTTTATCATACATCCGGAAGTAGTTCTGCAGGGTTATTGTCGCCAGTGTCTGGCTCTCTTTCTGCACCTCCACGCGTTCCTTGGCCTCGATCGCTTCGTGTATGCCCTCGGAAAAGCGCCTGCCCGGCATCATCCTGCCGGTAAAGGAGTCCACTATCACTATCTTGTTCTCATGGATAACGTAATCGACGTCTTTCTCAAAAAGTATATACGCCTTTAACAGCTGTTTTAAACTTTCAACGTTCCTCTGCTGCGCGGTATAGTCCGCGGCCAGTTCGGCTTCTTTCGCCGCCTTTTCCTCGTCCGGTATGTCTTCTTCCGCCAGCTCCGCCAGGGAGGCTTCTATATCCTCCAGCATGAACTCCACGCCGAACCTCTCGTGCATGATCTTCTGGCCCCTGGCGCTGAAAGTGGCTTCCCTTGCCTTCTCGTCAAAAACATAATAAAGGTCCTCCAGAAAATTGTCCCTCTCCTTTTCCATGGCCTTGCTCTCGAACAGCGCCTGAGCCCTGTCAACAAGCGTCTTCACGCGCCTGTCCTTGAGCACCATATCCAGGAATTTCTTGTTTTTGGGATCCGCCTTGTGCACCAGGTAAAGAAGGTTTCCCGCCTCCTCGTCCCTGTTCTCGCGCAGCGCCATTTCCAGGGCGGTCAGATGGTCCTCCACAAGGCGTCTCTGCTGCCGGACCACCTCCTCGATAAGCGGGCGCATCCGGTTATACGCCTCATTCGGTTCATCCACGGGCCCGGATATGATCAGCGGCGTCCTGGCTTCGTCAATGAGGATGCTGTCAACTTCGTCCACGATCGCGAAACTCGGATATCTCTGGACAATGCCGTCCCCGTCAATGACCATATTGTCCCTCAGGTAATCGAACCCGAACTCGTTGTTGGTCCCGTACGCCACGTCACAGCCGTAGGATCTTTTTTTCTCTTCCGGGGACATGTCATGCTGTATCAGGCCTACGGACAGGCCCATGAACCTGTACACAGGCCCCATCCATTCGGAGTCCCTCTTCGCGAGATAATCATTGACCGTCACGATATGCACGCTTTCGCCCGTAAAGGCGTTCAAACAAACAGGTAAAGTAGCCACCAGCGTTTTCCCCTCACCCGTGATCATCTCCGCGATCCTGCCCTGGTGCAGCGTTATACCGCCGAGCATCTGGACGTCAAAATGCCTGAGCCCGATAGTCCTGGCGGCCGCTTCCCTGACCATCGCGAAAACCTCCGGCAGCCTGTCATCCATGATCCGGTTCTTTATCCCTTTAAGCTGCTTCTTATACCGGTTGCGCTCCTGTTCCGAAGTGGCTGACGCGATCAGGTCCCGCGTCTTTTTTATTTCCTCTTCCGCCTCCTTGCGGGCCAGGCGCAGGGCATCCCGGGCTTCCGCGGCCCTGGCCTTCAGGCCATCGTCCGAAAGCGCGGAGATCTCTTGCTCCAGCCCGTTTATTTCACTGACAACAGGCCAGAGCTTATTCAATTCCCGCTCGTTCTGCGTCCTGAATATTTTCCTCAACAACCGCCCCAACATCTCAACCATCCCCTATTTTTTTGCTGCCGTCATCTTTAAATACGCCTCGAGGAACCTGTCCAGATCTCCGTCCAGGACTTTTTCCGCGCTGGAAGTCTGCTCCCCGGTCCGGTGATCCTTGACCATCTTATACGGATGCAGCACGTAAGAACGTATCTGGCTCCCCCACTCTATGCGTTTCTTACCGTCATAGGCCTTCAGGGTCTTCTGTTCTTGTTTCCGTTTCTCCGATTCATACAATCTCGCTCTCAACACCTTCATCGCGGTCGCCTTATTCTTGTGCTGAGAACGCTCCTTCTGGCATTGCACCACAATACCGGTCGGTACATGCGTTATCCGCACGGCTGAATCCGTGACGTTCACGTGCTGCCCGCCCGCGCCGCTGGAGCGGTACGTATCGATCCGCAGGTCCGATTCATTGATATCTATCTTTATATCGCTTTCTATCTCGGGGATGACGTCCACGGACGCGAATGAAGTGTGCCTCCTCCTGTTCGAGTCAAAGGGGGATATGCGCACAAGACGGTGGACACCTGTCTCTGACTTGAGGTATCCGTAAGCGAACCTGCCCCGGATGACCAGCGTGACGTTCTTTATGCCGGCTTCCTCGCCGGCCAGCTGGTCAAGGATGTCCACTGAATGTTTGTGGTCCTCGGCCCAGCGGAGATACATTCTCAAAAGCATGGAGGCCCAGTCGCATGATTCTGTGCCGCCGGCTCCGGAATTGATGCTGAGTATGGCTCCGCATCTGTCGGTCCTCTCGCCGAGCAGGCTCTTGAACTCGAGCTTGTCCATCCGCGCCGCGAGCTCTTCCACCTCTTTCATCAGGCCGGTGATGGATTCACTGTCCTCAGGCTCCACAATCCCGGCAAGCTCCATGACAGCGTCGAAATGTTCTTTTATCGCGTAAAACGGCCCGGTCAATGACCTTAAGGCCTGAAGTTCGTTCGAAAGGCTGTTCGCTTTTTCCTGATCCCGCCATATCCCCGGCTGATTAAGCTCATTTTCTAATTCCTTTACCCTGTCCCCGTTCTTTTCCAGGTCAAAGATACCCCCTGAGTTCTTCCAACCTGACCCCGAGCCTGGTAATTGTTGAACGTAATTCCTCCATCATATTATATCCCTCCTGAGGGCATTATAACAGCCCTCGTCAGCCGTGTAAAGTCAAGAAAGCATGGGGTCAGACCTCATCACAGCTCATTCTTAAGAGTATACACAGAATTGAGGGCAGACCAAGACAGGCTACGCGAAGCAATATTACGCTTCTTTGATAAGCTTCTGAGCCTGTTTGATGAAATTTTTAGCCGCTTTTACAGCGAATTCAGCGCCTTCTTCCGACCATCTGTCATAATAATCCGCGTCCTCTCTCAACCTCTTGCCTTTACTAAGAGCTTCTATTACGCTGACCGAAAGTAATCTTCTTTCCACATAAAGCGCTTTAAGAGCGACATTCAGACAGTAATGGCTTCGTTCTCGATAATTCTTTGCATACAAAAGGGCTCTGGCAGAATGAAACATGGAATAATAGGACTGGATAGTGGACCATTTATATTTTTTGTTATTGAAACTTTCTTCCGCGGTTTCAAGGTCTTCTTGAGCGGTCTTGATATCTTTTGACGCAAGGATCTTACCCCGCGGGAACTTCCTTATTTTGTTCTTTTTCAAACATTCTTCAAATTCTGGATTCATCTTTATATTCCCACAGGGTTATACCATATTGTATTTCCTCAAAAAATATCGTTTTTTCCTTTTCCATTTTAACAAATTGAGTTGAGTTGCGAATAACCGGCTGGATCTTCTTTTCAAATCTGCTTCTCTCTATCTCTTCTTTTATGGCTATCGAACTGTTGCTGAGGATAAAAAGGTCGATATCGCTGCTATCCATGTTCTCCCCCCTGGCGCAGCTGCCGAAAAGAATTATTTTTTGCGAATGTTCTTTCAGTTTGTTTATCAAGGGATACAATAATACAATAGTTCCCAGGACTTTTAACTGTTTAATGATCGGGTTATTCTGACCGACAGAATAGAAATATATTTTTGCTTTCTTTTCCCGTAGAACGAGTTTTTCTCCCGCAAGCTTTCGAAGGACAAAGTTGACCCCCGCCCTGCTGACTCCGGTGGCTTTTTCGACCTCATTGGCAAGGAACTGCCTGCCCGGATTCTGAATAAGGAAATCCAGGACCTTCTGCGCGTTGGTGGATACAAGACTGCTGGTCATATGAAACTCCAATGTTATGTCCAGAAAAATAGATGTACGTCTAAAATAATATACGATTATCTAAGGCTTGTCAAGCAAAGCATGGGGTCAGACCTCATCACAGCTCATTTAACATGCTTTGATGAGGTCTGACCCCAGCGCGTAATAGCGCGCGCGGTCGACGCGTCCATGCCGGCGTCCCGCAATTCCCTGAAAGAGGCTTTTCCAACATTGTCCGGGCTGCCGAATTTGTCCAGAAGTTTTTGTTCCCTGACCGGACCGACACCCTTTATATGCTTCAGCCCGGTCTCAAAAGCCCCGGCTTTTCTCAGTTTCCGGTGGTAGGTTATGGCGAACCGGTGCGCCTCGTCCCTGACCCGCTGGATAAGCAGAAGAAGCCTGGAACCCGGAGAAAGCCTTATCGGCAATTTTCTCGCTTCCGTGTAAAGATGGTTGAATTCCTTCGCGATACCGGCAACAGGGACACTGCCCAGCCCTAAAAGACCGAGTTCCTTTTTTGCCGAAAAAAGATGCCCCCTGCCGCCGTCGATAAGCACAAGACCGGGCAGTTCCTTTCCCTCTTTTAAAAGGCGCGAATATCTCCTGCGCACGACCTCCCGTATCATGGAATAGTCGTCGATCCCGTAAACTCCCCTGATGCGGAATTTCCGGTAACCGGCTTTTTGCGGCCTGCCGTCCACGAACCGCACCATCGCGCCCACCGCCTGCCTGCCGCCGATATTTGAGATATCAAAACACTCTATGGTCACAGGCGGGTCCGGGAGGCCGAGCGCGTTCTGCAGTTCCTCGAGCTCACCGTACATGGGATGCCGCGACCTGTCATGCAGCTGCTGGACAGCCGTAAGCGCTTCTATCCGCTTCTTCGCGCTCAGGGCTCTTTCATACTCCTTTTTGCGCGCGGACCTCTTCATGTCCTTTTCTATGGACCCTATAAGGTCTGCCCTCCTTCCTTCCAGGAACGCCCTGAGCTGGCCCACGATCTTCCGGTAATCCCCGGAAGAGACCCTGCCCTCACAGGGGCCGGCGCACTGGCCGATATGAAACTCCAGACAGACCTTTTTCCGCAGCCGGCGGCAACTCCTGAGAGGGAAAACCCTTTTCATGAAAGACACGGCTTCCTTGAGAAGCCCCACATTGACGTACGGCCCGTAATATAAGGCGCCGTCACTGAGCTTTTTCCGGGTCACAAAAAATCTGGGATATTCCTCGTTCACGGTCAGTTTCAGGAACGGGTAGGATTTATCGTCTTTCAGCTCCACGTTAAACCTGGGCCTGTGATGCTTTATAAGGCCCGCCTCGTATATCAGGGCCTCGGCTTCGGAAGAAGTGCGGATGATCCTGACGTCACGCGCCTCGCTTACCAGAAGCTCCATGCGGCTGCCGCGGCCGCGGCCTGCCCGGAAATAAGACGCCACGCGGCGCCTGAGCCTCCGGGCCTTGCCTATGTATATGATCCCTGCGCGCGCGTCCAGGAACATGTAGACCCCCGGCGAATCGGGTAGCTCTTTTATCCTGGAATATATGTCCACCCTATCTTCCGCCATCATTCCGCCTGCGCAGCGAAGCTAT
>DAOVKF010000175.1 GCA_030631915.1 Candidatus Omnitrophota bacterium | reverse complement strand
GCGAAATCCATGTTCTGATCCCATCCGAATTCCGCGAACACAAGAGAAACACCTTCCCTGGATATCGACCGTATGGACTTCAGGCCGCTTACTGTCCCAACGGCCTCCTCAACAGGCCTGGTCAGCAGCGTTTCTATCTCTTCAGGAGCGGCGTTGGCATATGCGGTAAACACCGTCAATTGGGGATATTCAATGGGCGGGAACAATTCCTGCGGGAGTTTCATCAGAGAGATGATCCCGAAAAGAGCGACCCCGATAAAGATCATTACCGTGGTCACGGGTCTTCTTATTGAAAAGTCAGGCAATCCCATAATTCAGTAAAGGTTAATGACCAGTCCGGCCCCAGGACGCACCTGACACCAGACTTCCATCCAACTCAGAAGATCGTCTCCTGCTCCTCGGTTATTTCCACCCTGTCTTTATCCTTGTATTCCTGGTAGAGTTCACGGATTATCAGCTCGCCCTCTTCCAGGCCCTCCCCTATTTCCGCCATATCGTGGGTAAGGTATTCTACTTCGATCTCTCTTTCCTCCACTATCCCCTCGTCGATCACCACGCCTCCGGCCTTTTCTCTCTCCTCGCCCCCGGCCTCACCTTCCGCTCT
Organism: Candidatus Omnitrophota bacterium; assembly: GCA_030631915.1. Classification (GTDB taxonomy): domain Bacteria; phylum Omnitrophota; class Gorgyraeia; order Tantalellales; family Tantalellaceae; genus DAOVKF01. The sequence continues at coordinate 1,842 of DAOVKF010000175.1, read as the reverse complement.
GTGCACAACATAAACAAAGTACTGCTGTTCCTTCTGCTTAAAAGCCGCGCTCGGTATTATGAGCGCGTCTTTCGCTTCGTAGGTGTTTATTATAGCCCTGGTGAACATGCCGGGTCTTAAGAAGTTCTCCTCGTTATCCAGTTCCACCTTTAGCTTCTGCGTCCGTGTCCTGCCCTCTATCATGGGAGACAACATGTCCACTGTCCCCGAGTACGTTTCGCCCGGGTAGGCGTCCAGAAATATCTCAACATTCTGGCCCAGTTCTATTTTGGGAGAATCCTCCTCGATGACATCGAATGCCGCATAGACCTCGCTGTAATCGACAAAAGTGCCTACCTTATCCTGCGAGGTCACGTAACTGCCCTCGCTTTTCTCCTTACTGCCCAGATATCCATCGCCGGAAGCGTAGATATTCGTTTTTTCAAGATCCCTTTTGGCGGACTCATACTCGAGCTTTTTCTCCTCATAGGCGATCCTGTCCTGGCCTCCCAGCTCGTAGATCCTCTGGGTTTTCTCCATCTCCAATGCCGCGTATTTCAGCTTAAGAAGCGCGTCCTTCTGATTAAGGCTGGCGATAATGTCACCTTCAAGAATACGTTCTCCTTCCTCGAAGTTGAAACTTTCGATGATGCCGCTGGTCTCAAACCTTAAGTCCACTTCCTTGAATCCCTCTATCCTGCCCATAACGGGAAGCGTATCCTTGAAATCCATCCTTCTTGTCTTATAAACTTTCACCGGGATGGTCTCCACGAATTCCAGCATCTCTTTTTCCTCTTCGGCCAGCCGGCCGGCCCTGATATTCTTGATATATCCCACGCTCCGCGCCAGGACCAGTGTTGCGACCAGTATGCCGGCCAGTATCCACAGATAGTTCTTCCTTATTTTCGCCAGGTTAACGGTATTCTTTATCTTCTCTAAATTCACGATATCCGGAAGGCTGAACCTTCGGAGGCCCTTTTCAGGGCGGCCTGGCCCCTCCGTTTCAATATCTTCTTTTTCGATATCGGGTCTTTCATTTTGATCATTCATCATAATCCCCCTCCTGACCGGCATTATCCCCTTCAATACCTTTCTTCCATTCCTCGAATTCCCTGTTCTCATAGGCCGGTTTAAAATAATCCGGTATGCCTGTCGCCTTGTTGAGCCCGACAATGGATATGTAATAATCCGTGTCTGACTGCATCCTGCCGTACTCATGCTCTGCCAGTTTTATCGCCTCCTCGATGACCTTTGATACCTCTACAGCGCCGAACCGCTGCTGCTCTTTCAAAACATCCACGAACATCTTCTGGTGCTCGATCTGGGCGGCGCCAAGGTCCATCTGCAGTAAGGATTTCCGGTACTGAAAATATATCTCCTTGACCTCGACCAGGAGATCCTGCTTTGCTTTGTTGTATTCATATCTGGCCCTTTCAAACCCCACCACGGATTCCTGCAGGTCCGAAAAATATGTCAGGTCATCCAGCAGTTTAAGGGCGAAATAACTGGTGGCTGACTGAGTGCCGCGGAACGAGGACACTGTCGGGGCCCACCGTTCTTTTACGTAATTATACTCAAAGGTATTCCCAAATAGGGGGATACTGCCTTTTACCCCCGCGTACCATTCCGGTTCCATGTCCCTGCCGGCGCGTACCGGCCCGGAGTTGTCAGTGGGGCTGCTGTAATCCCGCTCCAGGCACAACGGCTCATAATTCTCATAGCTCGCCCCGAAAGAGCCGTTGAAATCTATCTTCGGCCAGCCTCTGGCCTTTTTCATTTTTCGTTCGAAGTTATAATATTCGATAACCGCTCCCTTGATCCGGAAATCCGGCCTGTTGGCAAGAGCTAACTCGTAACAATTCT
>DAOVKF010000214.1 GCA_030631915.1 Candidatus Omnitrophota bacterium | reverse complement strand
GATCCCCCCCCGCCGGCTCCCGGGGCTGGGTAGGGGCAGCGGTCCCCGCGACGAGCCCGGGATGGGGACAGCTCTGACCATGATGGTCGCCCTCGTGGCTGTCTATTTCGCCAACCTGAACACGATAGCACCGATCCTTACCATGTTCTTCCTGACCAGATCCGCTGAGCGATCCTCCAGGCTTCTGCAGTAAGCATTATGCTCATCCATCCCAACGATGATCAGAAGGATCCTCTGATCGTCCAGGGCCCTTACTGCCGAAATCAGGTCTTCGACACCTTTGTGTGATCTCGGTGTGCCGATAAACGCTATTATGTATCGATCTCTGTTCTCATGTGGGAAATACTTTCGTCTCAATCCTTCCCTGTCAAATTTATCGGGATCTAAAAGATCCGTATCTCTTCCGTGATAAACGATACTCCCGCCATATCTTCGCTGTAACGTCTTACCGGAAACCGTTACCGCATCCGCAAAACGGATAAATCTGTCCAATATGACAGTATAGTAGTATGCCCTCGAATCCGTTATGGATAAGAAAAAATCCTTTATCTTCTTCGGCCAGATCAGTGAATCATAGAACTCTTTTCCGAAACTTAATTCCAAGTCGTCTATGTCCAGTACTACCGGTTTCCCGGCACTGATCTTCCTTATCAAGGCCGCGCCAAAACTCGGCATTAACGGTTTACTCGCGTAGATCACGTCACCCGAGATCATCCCCAGCATTTTCCCCAGTTCAAACCTGCCGTCAGCATATCCTTCGACCATTCGCACATCAAACCCGCAGGCATCTGACAGAGGCTTCCATATCCCATCCCCGAAAGCAGGCCCGACTATTTCCACCTTATAGTGCCGCTGAAGCACCTCTGCCAGTAGCCAGGCCCTGCCGAAACAGTTCCGGGAAAAGTCCGGGGTCAGGATCGAAATTTTCATGGTTTATCGCTTTTTATCTTCCTGCAGACAACGACTATATACCGATATTCATTTTTGCGCGAAACCTTCTCTACTTCCGGATTCCCTCTTTCCGGGGCATACAGCCCGGGCATTATCCGCCTCGTTATCCTGTTAAGAAAAGGAACGAATAATAATTTGCTTTTTGCCCTCTGGCCATACACTTCCAGCACCTCAAAAAACTGTTCCAGAACCGGGATGAATTCTTCGCTCGCGTATTCTCTCACGTGGAAAAGATTGTCAGGACGGTCGTTGAACGATCTCCCGGGTGAAGTCAATTTCCGGTTCGGGCTTGAGATGACGAGTAAACCTCCCGGTTTTAAGACCCGCCGGAGCTCCGTAAATGTCCCTTCCTG